>JBHHXA010000254.1:0-1655 GCA_046756805.1 Acidimicrobiia bacterium | reverse complement strand
CCGTGTGACCGACAAGGTGACCGATCGTGTGCATGACCGGAGGACGGATCGTGTGGCCGACAAGGTGACCGACCGTATCCATGATCGGGAGACGGACAGACCGGCAGACGGCGATCGGTTGATCGACCGGATCACCGACGGCGACCGCGTGGCCGATCGTGTGGTCGACGGCGACACGCTCATCGATCGGCTGCAGGACGGCGACCACGCAACCGATCATTGACGGGATGTCACGAAGCGCAGATGGGGTCCTCGATCGTCTCGACGGTCTCGCCGACGGTGTCCGCCGGCGGGACCCCGCTGCGTTCCGTTCGGTGTACGAGCTCGTCGCCGACGACCTTGCGGGGCTGGCGTGGCGAATGCTCAGAGACCGGCACATGGCGGAGGATGCAGTGCAACAGGCGTTCCTGGAGCTGACGAAGTCGGCAAGCCGCTTCCGCGGTGACGGCCGCGCCCTGCGAGCGTGGTTGTACCGGTCCGTCCGCTACACCTGCCTCGACCAGCTGCGCCGGACCCGCCGGAGACGAGAGGAGCCCGTCCCTGCCGTGCCCGAGCCCGGTGCGAACCAGGTGCCTGAGCCCGAGCCTCCCGATCCAGAGCTCGAGGCGGCGCTGGCCAAGCTGTCGAACCGGCAGCGCATGGTGCTCCATCTCACCCATGTGGGAGGGATGCCGGGTGACGAGGTAGGGCGGGTCATGGGCTTGAACCGGGCTGCGGTGTACGCCATCGCCTCGCGTGCCAGAGCACGTCTGCGCCGCGAACTGGATCGTCGCGGCGCCATGTATCCCACCGGAGGGAGGCCATGAGCAGGCTCGACGACCGTCTTCGCCGCAACCCCGGGTTCACGATCGACTCCGCCGTCAAGGAAGACCACCTGGCCCGCATCGAGGCCGCGCTCGAGACGACACCCGCGCCACGAGGTCTGCGCTGGCGACGCCCGCTGGCAGCTATGGCGAGCGTGCTCGCCGTCCTGTCACCTGCCGCCGCAATCGCCGCAGACGACGCCCTCCCCGGTGAGCTTCTCTACCCGGTGAAACGCACCGTCGAGCGCGTGCAGTCGATCTTCGACTCCGAGGCGCCGGCGCGTCATCGGGTCGAGGAAGCGGAGACTGCGGTCGACCGCGATCTCGATGCCGACGTCGTGATCGATCTGGTGGACCGGGCTCGAGATGCCGTACGGGACTTCCCGCCCGGGTCAGATCTCGTGGTGCGGTTCGATCGACTCGTCGATGCGATCCCGTTAACCGATGCGATCCCGTCCACCGATGCGGTGCCGCCGACCGATGTCCCGCCGACCGGCGCCGTCACCGATGTCTCCACACCGGGCGGCAGCGCACCTCCGATCACCGACTCGACGGTCACCGACGTCGTCGGGGACGACACGCCCCCACCCGGCGACGGGGGAGCCACGGATGCGCCTCCCGCCACAGATGCTCCACCCGTCACCGACGGCCAGCCGGCGACGGACGCACCGCATGACGCGGATGGGCCACCGGCGGGGGACGGCGTATCTGATGGGGGCGGCTGACTCGCCCTTTGGCGGCTTCACGAGGAGGCCCGGCCGGAGCCGGGCCTCCTCGCTTGCGATCTACGTCCCTCCTATGACAGCGCCCGCGTCCAGAAGGCTGCGATCTGCCCACGCGTGAGCAGATCGT
>JBHHXA010000253.1:0-2133 GCA_046756805.1 Acidimicrobiia bacterium | reverse complement strand
TCCTCGAGCACGGAGATCAGGTGTTCGAGCTGCACCGGCTGGTTGTTGCCGATGTTGTAGAGGCGATACGGTGCGGAACTGGCTCCGGGATGGGGGTCGTCGCTCGACCAATCAGGATCTGGCGCAGCGATGTCGCCTGCGGTGGCCACCACGCCACGCACCACGTCATCGATGTAGGTGAAGTCGCGCAACATCTTGCCGTGGTTGAACACGTCGATCGGCAGGCCGTCGAGGATCCGCCGCGTGAAGTTGAAGACGGCCATGTCGGGCCGGCCCCAGGGGCCGTAGACCGTGAAGAAGCGGAGCCCGGTGCAGGGCAGGTCGTAGAGGTGGCTGTAGCTGTGTGCCATCAACTCGTTGGACTTCTTCGTCGCGGCGTAGAGGCTCACGGGGTGGTCGGCGCCCTGATGGACCGCAAAGGGCATCGTCGAATTGGCTCCGTACACCGAGCTCGACGATGCGAACACGAGATGCTCGACGTGCTCGCTGCGGCAACCCTCGAGGACGTTGGTGAACCCGACGAGGTTGCTCTGGACGTATGCGTGCGGGTTCTCGAGCGAATACCGCACCCCGACCTGCGCCGCCAGGTTGATCACCTTCCCCGGTCTGGTGGCCGAGAAGAGATCGGCGACCGCCCAGCGATCCGCGAGATCCAGCTTCTCGAAACGGAACCCGCTGTGCGCCTGGAGGGTGGCCAGCCTGCCGAGCTTGAGCCCCGGGTCGTAGTAGTCGTTGAGATCGTCCACGCCGATGACCTGTTCGCCGCGGGCGAGAAGATCATTCGCGACGTGGGACCCGATGAACCCCGCAGCTCCGGTGACGAGTGTGGGACGCATGTTCACTTCCTCCTGTTCGTGTGGTGTGGATCTGCGTCGCCCACCCCCAGGGACGCGCCGCTCGTTTCGATGGCATCTGCGCCGGTCCTCGCGAGGACCGAGGGTCGTTCGTCGGAGACCGACTCGTCGGGGCCCACCACGAGCCCTCCGCCGCGTCGCGAGTCGGGCCCGGCCCCTGTCAACAGACGTTGCAGCGGAACCGGGAGGCTCGCTCCGTTCCGGCGGCTGCCGCTCTGTGCCCGCTGCATGCGGCGGAAGGCATCACCGGCCTCGAGCAGGTCCGCAGGCGTTCCTTCCTCGACGATCCTGCCCCGCTCGAGCACCATGACCCTGTCGAAGCACTGCGCCAGACCCACATCGTGGGTGATGACGAGGACCGTCCGGCCCCGCTGGAGATTCGTGATCGTGTGACGCACCTCTGCGCTGCTCGCGGCGTCCAGGGATGCCGTCGGCTCGTCGAAGAGGAGGAGCGTCGGCCGTTTCACCAGCGCTCTGGCGATGGCGAGGCGCTGCCGCTGTCCGCCGGAGATGGTGCTCCCCATCTCGCCGAGCACGGTGTCGTATCCGTCCGGCAGCGACTCGATGAAGTCGTCGATGTCGGCAAGGCGGGCCGCTTCGCGGATCTCCGCGAGCTCGGCGTCCGGTTTGCCGTAGGAGATGTTCTCCCTGATGGACGTCCCGAACATGATCGAGTCCTGGAGGACCAGGCCGATCTCGCGACGCAGAGACTCCTGCTGATACCCCGCAAGGGAAACACCGTCGATGAGGATGACGCCGCTCGCCGGGTCGTAGAGACGGAGGAGGAGACTGACGATCGTGCTCTTCCCCGCACCCGAAGGGCCCACGAGAGCGACGTGCTCGCCGGGTGCGATTGCAAAGCTGACGTCGTCGAGGACCTGCTCGTTCTCGTACGCAAAGCTCACCCGGTGAAAGCGCACGTCCCCGTCGAGCTGCTCTGCGGCCCTGGCGCCCGGAGCGTCCTGGATCTCGGGCTCGATTTCGAGCAGACGGCCGATCCTCTCGGCGCCGACGCTGGCCCTGGTGAACTTGGGAGCCAGCTTCACCATCTGCTTGACCGGCCGGTAGATGCCCCTGGTGTACGTCGTGAACACGAGCAGCTCACCGATTGTCATTCCCCCGTTGGTGACCGCGAGCGCTCCGAAGAACACGACCACGGCGAGGCCGGTGCTACTGAAGGCACCGATCGCGCCATTCATCGATGCGGTGATGCGGGCGGTGCGAATGCCCTCCTCCGTGTTCTCCGTGTTCCGCTCCGCATACCTCGCTGACTCGTGCT
>JBHHXA010000252.1:0-2156 GCA_046756805.1 Acidimicrobiia bacterium | reverse complement strand
ACCGCCACGTCGCGGAGATGGGTGCCGCGGGCGCGACCTGGTGGCGCGAAGGATGGATCCCGGGAACCGTCGACCACGAGGTGTGGATGAAGAACGTCTTTGAAGGCCCGCCGCGATGAACCCGCTGCCCTCGCCGCGCCCGCGTCGTAGAAGGTGGAGCGGATGACGGAGCGGACCGTCACCCTCAGCGGGCATGTCGCCAACCCCGGCAAGCTCACGCGCCAAACCCTGGAACGCCTTCCGTCCTACGTCGGAGACCTCGAGAGCGTCTCGGAGGGCGCGGTCGGAGCCGGCGTGCGTATTGCAGACATCGTCTCCGTCGCCGGGCCCGAGGCCGACGCGGCCCATTGCACGGTGATCAGCGCCGACCGCTCCTACCGGGCATCCGTCCCCCTGTCGCAGCTCGTCGGCGGCGGATGGCTGGCCACGTCGCTCGATGGTGCGCCGCTCCCCGTGGCGCGCGGCGGTCCATTCCGCCTCACCGTCGCCGACGGCACCACGCTGTGCTGGAACGTGAAGGACGTGGGCGAATTCCGCTTCACGGTCGACCGGGAGCCGGACTCCGTCCCGGAGAACCCGCCGCACTGATCCAGCCACTCGCACGGAGCCCCAGCCACTCGGCAACGGCAAACCCGCCGACCATGACGCCGGCTAGCACGAGCAGCCACCGGCCGCCCGTCGTCAGCGATTCCGGCGAGACCACGAGGATCGTCGCCGTCCCTGCAACCCATCCGACATCTCCGACGAGCGCGATCAGGCCCAAGGTACGGCTGATCCCGAAGGTGAGGAGAGCGATCGCCGCTGCAATACCGGCAATCATCACGCCGGTTCCGACGACCACGAGCACGGCGCGGGCGACGCCCATGTGGTCGCCGAGCGCTGCGGAGAAGGCGACGATCGCCGCTCCCGATGTCATCGAGAACACTGCGTTGCCCCCCACGGCGTTGCGCAACAGGTCTGCCCGGCGGGTATCGATCATTGTGCCTCCATCGCTGTGGATCACCGCATCGTGGATGGTGCGGGGAATGATGTCGATGACGTGCTGGGTAATCCCTATCGGTACGAGTGTGTCCTATCGTTTGAGCGAGGGAGGTCGGCGATGGCGTCGAACAGCTTCGGCCCGGAACTCCGGGACTGGCGGCAACGTCGCCGGCTGAGCCAGTTGCATCTGGCGGCCGAGGCGGGCGTCTCCCAGCGCCACCTCAGCTTTCTCGAAACGGGACGGTCCCGACCGAGCCGGGAGATGGTCCTTCATCTCGCAACCGTGCTCGACGTCCCCCTCAGAGAGCGCAACACATTGCTCACCTCCGCAGGGTTTGCCCCGGTGTACTCCGAGACCGCTCTCGACGAGCCTGCCATGGGACAGGTGCGTCATGTCCTCGAGTTCCTCCTCGAAGCCCACGAGCCGTTTCCTGCGATCGTCGTCGATCGGAGGTGGGACGTCGTCATGTCGAACGAGGCAGCGGTGAGGCTCACCGTTGCCCTCGTCGACCCGGAGGGCTTTCCAGTCGGCGCCGGTGTCAACATGATGCGGCTGGCGCTCCACCCCGACGGCGTCCGGCGTTTCACGGTCAACTGGCCCGAGGTGGCTACGACGGTGATGGACCGGCTCCGGCGCGAGGCTGCCGAGCGGCCGCACGACGACGTCCTCCGGGCGATGGTCACCGAAGCGGAGTCCTACCCCGATGTTGCAGATCTCCCGCGCAAGATCTCCGCAACGGGCGACGATCTCCTCGTCCCGATCCACTACAAGACGGAGGCTTTCGAGGCCAGGGTCTTCGGGACGATCGCCACGCTCGGTGCCGCGTACGACGTCACGGTCGAAGAGCTGCGCATGGAGACCTTCTTCCCGGCCGATGCGGAGTCGGAGGCGGTGTTGCGGAGCCTCGCCGGCTGATGCCGGCAGGCCCGGTAGTCAGCCCTCCACGACCTCGGCCAGGAAATCGAAGGTGGCATCGAGACCCTTGCCGTGCTCCTCGGCAGACACACCGTCGTCCGGGATGCCGATATGGCGCACGACGAGCTTCGTATGCTCGTCGTCGACTTCGCTGAACTCGACGATGAGCACCTCGTCGAGCACCGGTGGACCAGCTTCGATCTGGTTGTAGCCCACGGGCGCATCCCAATGCACCGTGTAGACGAGGCGGCGCTGGGGC
>JBHHXA010000251.1:0-2280 GCA_046756805.1 Acidimicrobiia bacterium | reverse complement strand
CACCGGCCCTCGCCCCCGCCGTGGGCTACTCCCACGTCGTGGCCGCCGCACCGGGCCGCACCATCTACCTCGCAGGCGGGATCTCGTTCGACCGCGAGGCGCGCATCGTGGGCGACACCTGGGCGGAGCAGTTCGACGTGGCCTTGGGGAACCTCGTGACGGCGCTTGCGGCTGCGGGGGGCGAGCCGCACCACATCGTGTGGATGCAGATCTTCACGCCGGACGTGCCGGCGTACCGCGAGGCCCGGAGTGAGCTCGGTCCCTCGTACCGGAAGCACATGGGACGCCACTTCCCGGCGATGGGTCTCTACGGCGTCACCGAGCTCGCAGACGTCGGGGCGCTCGTCGAGATCACCGCCATCGCCGTCGTCCCCGACGACTGAGGCGCAGCCCCGAGGGCTCGAGCGCGGCCCTCCACTAGCCTCGATGCTCAATATCGCAGCAGGACACAGCACATGATGCGACGGTGCCGGACATGCGGATTGCACGCCGAGAACCCACAGGCTCGGTGAGCGATGGACTTCGCCCTCAGCGAAGAGCAGGAGGCGGTGCGAAAGCTCTTCCGCGACTTCGCCGACAACGAGATCCGGCCCCTTGCAGACGATCTCGACAAGAACCCCCGGTTCCCGGCCGAGCTCTTCCGCGGTGTCGGAGCGCTCGGGTTCTTCGGCATGCGGTACCCCGAGCCGCTGGGGGGCGGCGCCGACGTCACCTCGTATCTCCTTGCCGTCGAGGAGCTGTCTCGGGGGTCTCTGGCCGTGGCCGCTGCCTGCACGATGCAATCTCTCATGGGGACGTTCTTCTTGCACCGCTTTGCGGAAGGCGCGGTTCGCGAACGACTGCTCCCACCCGCGCTCCGCGGAGACGTCATCGGGACGATCTGCATGACCGAGCCCGATGCGGGCAGCGACCTGTTCTCGATGACGACCGCAGCCGAGCGGGACGGCGACACCTGGCGGGTCACCGGGCAGAAGACGTGGATCACGTCGGCACCCGTCGCAGACATGTTCACCGTCTTTGCACGCACCGGTGAGAAGCAGCTCAGCATCTTCCTCGTCGAGAAGGGGGCCGAGGGCCTCACGGTGGGTCGTTCCATCGACAAGATGGGCATCAAGTCCTCGCTGACCTCGGAGATCTTCTTCGACGGAGTGCCGGCCACCTGCATGCTCGGCGAGCAGGGTGCAGGGGTGTCGAGCCTGTTCGAGATCCTCGCCGAGATCCGTCTCATGACCGCCGCGCTCGCACTCGGTGTGGGGCGAGCCGCCTTCGAGGATGCGCTTGCCTACGCCAAAGAACGTGTGCAGTTCGGCAAACCGATCGCCAAGTTCCAGGCGATCCAGGCCCACCTCGCCGAGATGCGCACCAAGCTCGCGGCCGCACGCCAGCTCACCTACTGGGCGGCGTGGCGATCCGAGCGGGGCCAGGAGAACGCCGACCAGTCGGCGATGGCGAAGCTGTTCGCATCCGAAGTGGCGATGGAGGTCTGTGACCGGGCCGCCCGGATCATGGCGAGCTACGGGTATGCGTCCGAGTACCCCGTGGAGAGATACCTGCGCGACGTCCGGTTCACGCTCATCGGGGGCGGCACGTCCGAATTGCTCCGGATCAACATCGCCCGGGGGCTCACCCGATGACGGGTGCGACCCGCCCGATCAAGGTGCTGGTCGCCAAACCCGGGCTCGATGGGCACGACGTCGGGGCCAAGATCGTCGCCAGAGCCCTCATGGATGCGGGTATGGAGGTGGTGTACACCGGGTTGCGCCGATCGCCGACTGCCATCGCGGCGGCCGCGGTCGAAGAGGACGTCGACGTCGTCGGCCTGTCCGTGCTGTCCGGCGCCCACGTCCCACTGACGCTGCGTGTCCTCGATGAGCTGCGGGTCCTCGGTGCGGGGGACGCTACCGTCATCGTCGGCGGCAACATTCCCGCCGCAGACGCCGCGACCATGCGCGACAGCGGCGTGGCAGGCGTCTTTCCGACGGGGACGTCACTCGACGCCATTGTCGAGTTCCTGGAGGACGCGGTGACGAGATGAGCACGAAGCAAGAGCCGGGTCGGGTCACGTGGGAGTCCGGACTCGACATCCTGCCTGTCTACGGACCGGACGACCTCGAGCGGTCGGGAGGCGCCGGGGGGATCGCCGCTCCGGGGGAATACCCGTTCACCCGCGGCATCCATCCCCACATGTACCGGAGCCGCCCGTTCACGATGCGGCAGTACTCCGGCTTCGGCACTGCCGCCGAGACGCACGAGCGGTTCCTGTACCTCATCGAGAAGGGC
>JBHHXA010000250.1:0-2317 GCA_046756805.1 Acidimicrobiia bacterium | reverse complement strand
AGACCCTCAGGATTGTCACCGTCGGGACAGTGTTTGTCCGGCGGTCGTCGTCCGGGGGGCGGCTCGGTCTCGCCGGTCTCCAGTCACGCCGTCGTGCTAGACGACGAGGAAGGCTTCGATCTTCTTCCTTGCGGTTTCCATGATGTGCTCCTGGAGCTCGGCCAGGGCCCGGGCGATGGCGAGCTCCTCGCCGATGACCGGGTTCGGTGGGTCGATCGGGTTTCTGCGCGCAGAGCCCTCGGCCTCGAAGTGGTCGCCCCGGAGATCGAGAACCGCCATCGCATGGGTGTGCGTGTCGTCCTCGGTGACGTGGATGGAGAGGTTGATGTCCTTCTCCACGGACCAGCACCTCCTCTTGGGTGTGTCTCCCAAGCGTACGCGGATCGAGCGTCCGCGGCCGCGTTGTCTCCATGCGACCCGGTGTTCGTTCAGACGGCGGGCGGTCTCGGTGCGGGCAGGGTTGGGCGAGGCAGCCAGCCCGCGTCGTAGGAGCCGGTCGCGTTCCACAGCATCCATCCGGTCCCCCTCGCCTCGGCTTCGGCGATGGAGGCGAGGACCTGCTTCGCCGTGTAGCCGAAGGCCTGGAGCCACGGTCTGACGACGGTGGGGAGCGCGACGCGCGGTGCTCCGTCGTCGAGCGCCCTGGCCACGACCGGTCCGGGGTGGTCGTTTGGGTCTTCGAACCCCATCCAGCCGTCCGAGTAGTGCCCGGGATAGATCATCGGGCTCACCGCGTCGACCACCGGTCCGACCGTCTCGGGGGTCTGGCCGATGCCCTGGTCGTCCGGCGTCGCCATGATGATGGCGAAGACGTCGGCCGATACGGCACAGCCCAGGGAGTGCAGCGTGGTGCGGGCCTCGGTGAGGAAGGCGGCGATGGCGGCGGTGCGCTCGGTCTCGGTGGTCGACGTGCTGCGTGCGGATCGCGAGGCGCGTCCGGTCGGGTAGCGCACGTAGTCGAATTGAACCTCGTCGAACCCGAGCTCGCATGCCTCCACGGCGAGCTGCAACGGATAGACCCAGTTCCTCGGGTCCGCCGGATCCATCCACGTGCCGGCCAGTACCCCCGCCGGCTCGGCGTCGGTCCACACGACGTCTTCGAAGGTGACGATCCGGGTGATTGCGTACAGGCCGTGTCGCCGGGCGGACGCGAGGGCCGATGCGGGGTCGTACCAGGACTCGACGGCGCCTATCCGTCGCGCCGTCGCGGAACGGGTCTGGTAGAGCACCCTGCCGCTCTCGTCCTTCGTATCGAAGATGAGAGCGTTGACCACGCTGCCGGCGGCCAGATTCAGGAGCTCGTCGAAGCGTTCGGCATCCCCTGCCACGTTCTTGGCAACTCTGAGCGCCCTGACGACGCGAGGTGCGAGCATCACCGAGATGCGGCCCGTCCCATCCCACGTGGTCGTGACCGTCTGCCAGCCCGGTTTGGAGATCGCTACTCGACCTCGGGGGATGCCGGACACCGTGAAGGTCCCTTCGGGTCCGGTGCGTGCCACGCCGGATTCGGTAACGACGGTCGCTCCGGACAAGGGGGGGCCACGGAACGCCATCACCGTCCCGGTGAGTGGAAGGGGCCCAGCCGTGGTGGTCGGAGCGGGGGGAGTGGTGCTTGGGGGAGCGCTCGGGGGCGTGGTTGCGGTCGGGATCGGGACCGGTTCCGGATGTGTCACCTGGATGACCTCGCCTCCTGGCTCGCTCGAAGCCGTGCAGGCGCCGGCGAAGAGGATCAGGGCGATGACGGCTGCCGAGCGTCGCACCATCTGTTTCTCCTATGTCAAGCGGCCCCGGCGGGGGCGGCTCGGGGGACGCGTTGTGAGTCTTTCATCATGGTGGGGTTGGCGACGTCGGCGAGGCGTCGGTTGAGCGTACCGCCGGCCGTAGCTCGCGGCGCGCCGTGCGATTCGTTAGGTTCGCTGCGGCGACACGAACGGGGAGGATGAACGCCATGGAGCCACCTAGGTACGAATCGATTCGGGTGGGCGCCGAGGGCATTCGTGGCGAGCTGGTGCTGGCGGACCCGGATCGGCTCAACCCGCTCGGTACGGCGACGCTGATCGAGATCGCAGATGCGGCCCGGTGGCTGGACTCTCAGAACGGTCTGAAAGCCGTCGTCGTTCGTGGGGAAGGGAGGGCGTTCAGTGCGGGAGCCGACCTCACGGCTTTCGAGGCGCCGGTCACTCTCGACGCTGAGGCTGCCGATGCGGGCAGGCGCATGGCTGAGGCCGTGGAGGGGATCGCCGCGGTGACGGTCGCGAGGCTCCAGGGCCACTGCGTTGGTGGCGGCGTGGTGCTGGCGGCGGCGTGTGATCTCAGG
>JBHHXA010000249.1:0-2582 GCA_046756805.1 Acidimicrobiia bacterium | reverse complement strand
GCCCCCACCCGGGCCGCCTCTGTCACGAGGGCGCGCAACGCTCCGGGTCGCGGCTCGGCGCCCGCTCGGAGAAACCAGACATGGGTCTCCGGCCTCGAGAGACCGGCCACGACGTCGCGGGCCGATGCCACGACATCGATCGCCGCCTGGTCGGCGAGGGCGCGCACACCATCGCCGCGTCCCGCCACGACCACGCGGTCCGGTCCGTACACTTGCCGCCGCACCGCCGTCAGGGTTCGCGCGACGGCAGCCGGCTCGGTTCCGAGCACGGCCGCCACCACCACGGGAGAGGGGCCCTCAGGAAGGGAAGACATGGAGGCCGCATTCTGAAGGGGACCACGGTGTACCGCAATGACCCAACGGTGCTGCTGTCTGGTGGCGTCGGTGGCGCACGCATGGCGCGCGGGCTGGCCGCAGTCCTCGACGAAGGCGATCTGACCGTCGTCGTCAACGTCGGGGACGACGACGAAATGTACGGCCTCCATGTCGCGGCCGATCTCGACACGGTCACCTACACGCTCGCGGCCACGGAGGGCCGCGAGGGATGGGGCGTCCGGGACGACACCTTTGCGACGATGGAGGGGCTCGCAGAACTCGGCATCGACACCAGGTTCCGTCTCGGCGACCGCGATCTCGTCACCTGCCTGGCACGCACGATCTCACTGAGCGAGGGCGGCTTGCTCTCCGCGTACACGACGAAGCTCGCTGCGGCACTCGGCGTTGCACAACGCATCCTTCCAGCCACGGACGACGTCGTGCGCACCGAGGTCCAGACACCCGACGGGACATGGCTCGGGTTCCAGGACTACTTCGTCCTGCGTGGTACCCGGGACGAGGTGGCGGCGGTCCGTTATCGGGGCGCGGACGCCGCAAAGCCCGCTCCTGGTGTCGTCGACGCCATTCGCAACGCATCGCTCGTCGTCATCGCCCCTTCGAATCCCCCGTTGTCGGTATGGCCCATCCTCGCGGTGCCCGGCATCAGGGAGGCCGTTGCCGACCATCCCTGCGTGATAGCGGTGTCGCCACTCATCGGTGGCAGGGCGCTCAAGGGACCCGCAGACCGGGTGATGGCCTCGCTCGGCCTTCCGGCGGGCAACGAAGGCGTGGCGGCCGCATACACCGGTCTGCTCGACCATCTCGTCATCGACCACGAAGACACCGCGGACATCGCGATGCTCCAGACCCGGTGCCCGGTGACGGCCACCGACACCCGGATCGCGGCAGCCGACGCCGCGGCACGGCTGGCAGCCGAGATCATCGAACTGGGAGGGTGCTGAAGAGAACGACCTGATCGTGGGCTCGTCGACAGGTCCCAGGTGAAGAATGGTGCGAGGAGTCGACGAGCCCGAGCGGCACGGTTCTTCGGCACCTCCCGGGTCGGCGCTGACGGCATCGGTACGATTGATCGCCAAACGAGGTGAGATGGCCGTGCAAGGCGAACGAGAGGGTGCGCTCAGCATCCTGCCCGTCACCGGAATCGGTGACGTGCTTCCCGGCGATGACGTCGCCGACGTGATCGTCAGTGGTCTCGGGTCGTCGGGCATCGAACTCCAGAGCGGTGACGTGGTCGTGGTGACACACAAGATCGTCTCCAAGGCGGAGGGGAGAGTGGTCGCCGTCGCAGACGACGCCGAATACCGGCGCCTCGTTCTCTCGCAAGCAGCCGAAGTGATCCGCCGTCGCGGCGACCTCGTCATCACCAAGACGGAGCACGGCTTCATCTGCGCCAACGCCGGCGTGGACCGCTCGAACACCGCGGACGGCTCTGCGCTGCTGCTCCCCACCGATCCCGACCGATCGGCCCACACCATTCGCATCCGTCTCGAGCGGCACGCAGGAGCCCGGCTGGCCGTCGTCGTGTCCGACACCTTCGGGAGACCGTGGCGACGAGGCTTGACGGACGTTGCCATCGGCGTCTCCGGTCTGGAAGCGCTCATCGACCTCAAGGGGACGAGCGACATGTACGGGCGCACCCTGGACGTCACCGAGGTGGCGATCGTGGACGAGCTCGCGTCTGCCGCGGATCTCGTGATGGGCAAAGCGTCGGGAATACCGGTAGCGATCGTTCGGGGCGGAGACTTCGGCCCGGGAGAGGGAAGAGCGACCGACCTGGTGCGACCCGCCGACGAGGACCTCTTCCGGTGAGCTGATGCCGGAACTGCCCGAGATCGCCGTCTACCTCGAGGCGCTGGAACGCCGGATCGTCCCCTCAACGATCGACGAGATCCGCATCTCGTCCTTCTCGCTCCTGCGGACCTATGACCCTCCCGTCACGAGCGTGAGTGGTGCTGCGGTGGTGGGGCTCTCGCGGGTGGGGAAGCGGATCGTCGTCCATCTCGAGGACCAGGTCGCGCTCGTCATCCATCTGATGGTCGCTGGGAGACTCCACTGGCACGACGAGCCGCCGACCATCCCCAAACGACGAGGGCTGGCATCGTTCGACTTCTCCACGGGAAGCATCCTCCTCACAGAGGCAGGCACCAAGCGGAGGGCGTCGCTCCACATCGTCAGGGAGCCGGAAGGACTCGCCGCGCTCGACCCGGGAGGCATCGAGGTCGCCACGGCAACCCCGGAGCAGTTCG
>JBHHXA010000248.1:0-2613 GCA_046756805.1 Acidimicrobiia bacterium | reverse complement strand
GTCGGAGCATCCGGTGGCCGGGGACGCCTGGGCCGATGAGCTTCATCGCTGGTTCTCCATGACCCCCTGACACGTCGGGGTGCGATCTCCGGCACAACTAGCCTCTCCCACTCGTGGAACCGTCCCAGCTCCCACCCGTTCCCGCCGTGTCCGCGATGGAGGCGGCTCTCCTGCTCGCGGACGGCGACGCCGTCCTCATCGATGTGCGCGACCCGGAGGAGTGGGCCCAGGCGACGATTCCCAAGGCGGAATTCAGGCCGATGTCGACGATCAACGACTGGTACGGACGGCTCCCGCGCGACACCACCGTCATCGTGTACTGCAAGACCGGAGCGCGCTCCCACGCGGTCGTCCATGCGTTGTCGACGCAGGCCGGCTTCACGAACGCGGTGAACCTCGAGGGAGGCATCGTGGCGTGGGCGGCAGACGACCTGCCGGTGGAGTCTTCTGCGAGCCACTAACCCCTCAGATCACACGCTTTCCGGTGGCGCCCCCGGCACCACGAAAGCCCATCGGGATCGCCGGCTCGTGCTCGCCATCGTGGATGGCACCCGCCGTCCACTCGCACGTCCCGAGCGTGTGCAGCTCTGCGCTGATGCATGCGGCTACCGCCGGGTGGTGGAGCGGTGCGTCGTGCGCTTCGACGATCCGGCCGAGCACGCTTCCTTCCGTGAACACCCGGACCATCGCCGGCTGCCCCCCGTCATCTTCGAGGTCGTACACACGGAGGTCATCCGGGTGGTCCCGAAAGCTCGTCACCCCTGCATCGGGATTGCGAACGACGAGCACATCGACGCCCGCGGCATCGCCGAGGCCTTCTCTGCGATCACGACAGGACAGCCAGCCGCACTCGATGGGGTCGAAGCCACCGTTGTTCGGGAGCACCCACCAACGGTGCCGCTGCGCCCGTCCCAGGAGCCCTCTCGCCATGGGAGGTTCGAGGAGGGCGGCACCGATGACCCCGTCCACCGCCCGCTCCGGCGCGTCGTCCCAGCGGGAGATCATCTCTGCGATGGCGGTGCCCCCTTTCGAGTGGCCGACCAGGTACATCCGGCTCCCGGTCGCAGCGAGGCCGCCCAGGTACCCCTCGAGGACATCGGCCGCGTCGTCTGACGCTCCGCGACGGCTGGCACCGACGTGGTCGTGATCGGCCTCGACCCAGCGCCAGTCGAACTCCATCACCCGATCTGCGGGGATGCCGATTCTCCGGGCGAGCTCGTCGAACGTTCCGTGAGCGGGGCTGTCGAAGCCCGGGACGACGACGAGGAGCACGTCCGGAGGTACGCCGGGACCATCGGAACCATCACGCGTTCCGCGTCGAGCGGCGCCCACGCCCACCAGCGTCGCACTCACGGAGAGCAGCGCACCGACCCGCAGCGGGCTCGGCACACCCGGCACGCGGGGCGCCGGTGTCGCGGCTCCGGGAACCGGCTCGGCCGATCCGGGGCCAGGTGTGAGCCCGAGCCCGTCACCGGGAGCGGGTGCGGCGAGAAGCAGGGAAGCTGCGAAGAGGAACTGCACGGGCATCCCTTCCGGGAAGCGCGAGGAGCCGCCAGCATGCGTGCTGAAGGCGGCTGCTTCAACCCTGTCGTTGTGCCGGACCGGTGCCGACCAGCAGCGAGCGCGCCTGCTCTGCGTCGTC
Organism: Acidimicrobiia bacterium; assembly: GCA_046756805.1. Classification (GTDB taxonomy): domain Bacteria; phylum Actinomycetota; class Acidimicrobiia; order Spongiisociales; family UBA5794; genus CAMYMC01. The sequence goes on along the minus strand of JBHHXA010000248.1, from coordinate 971 downwards.
GGTGATCTGCGCCGTGAGCGCCGCGAGGCTCGGGAAGCGACGTTCGTCGCGGATTCTCGCGACGAAGTCGACCCACAGCTCGCTGCCGCACAAGTCGGCGTCACCGTCGAGGAGGTGCACCTCGACGAGCTCGCGCGAGCCGTCCACGGTCGGTCGCACCCCGACGTTCACCACGGCGGGCCGGTTCACTGCCTGCTCACCGGCCATGGCGGCGTACACACCGCGCTTGGGCCTGGCCAGCATCGCCGCGATCTCCAGGTTCGCGGTCGGGAAACCGAGTTCCCTGCCTCTGTGGTCACCCTCGACGACGAATGCGCGCAACTGAAAGGGTCGCCCGAGAAGGGTGGCTGCACGCTCCACATTGCCCGAGCCGAGCGCTTGGCGGATCGCGGTGGAGCGGACCGGCTCGCCGTCGACGAGGATCGGCACATCGGAGACCACGAAGTCGTGCCGCTCACCCTCGGACTTCAACAACGGCACATCGCCCCGCAACCCGAAACCGAAGCGGAAGCCGGAACCGACCGCGACGCGGCGTGCCCGGAAGACATCGACCAGCACGTCTTCGACGAACACCTCCGGGGCCAGCCGACGCATGCGATCGTCGAAGTCGAGGAGCGCGACGTGGTCGGCTCCATAGCCGGCGAGCAGTTCGATGCGGTGCTCGACGCTCGTGAGGAGGAGCGGGGCCGCGCTCGGTGCGACGATGGTCGCCGGATGTCTCGCGAACGTCACGACGACGACCGGGTCACCGCCATCGCCCAAGGCTTCGATCACCGCCTGGTGACCGCGATGCACGCCGTCGTACACGCCGACGGACACGGCAGAACGGGGTTCGTCGAAGACCCACGACCGGTAGTCACCCTCGTGGACGATCACGACAAGACGACCTGCGGGGCCGCTCGCTGCTCGGAGATCGCATACACGGCGAGCAGCCTGCCCCCGGGTCCGAGAAGCGCAACCGAACCCTCCTC
>JBHHXA010000247.1:0-2631 GCA_046756805.1 Acidimicrobiia bacterium | reverse complement strand
CGGACGACGTGCGCATCATGATCCGCCCCAACACGTCGCTCCACGGCCTCGGAATCGTGCTCCACGAGCTGGGACACGCGCTGGAACCGTGCCGATGGCATCTCTCGCACCTGGGAGGGTGCTGAAAAAGTGCGCCTCTCCCGCTCGTCGTCTCATCTGCAAACCCGCCTCGGACCTTGTCGACGAGCCCGTAAGAAGATCGTGCTCTTTCAGCACCCTCCTGGACCGACGTCCATGGCGAAACCATGGCTGAGATCGTCGAACGCATCGCCAGACACGTGGTACTCGATGCCCGACAACGCGCCCGTCTCGAGATCGTCGACCGGCTCGAATCTGCCCGGCTCGCCACGAGCTTCCTCTTCGAAACGAACGTCAACGTCGAACCGGATCGCGCCGAGGAGCGATTCGTCTACCGGTATGACCCTCTGGCGCCGTCGAAGATCCCGTCGTCTGGGCCGCAGACTCGTTCCGGACCGTGGACCCCTTCCGGGTGCACGCCTATGCGATTGGGATACAAGTCGCCGATTCGGTAATCGCGTTTCTCCGCGACCGGTTTGGCGACGACCACGTCTCCTGGGGCCGGTGGCTCGTCGAACACTTCTTCGCCGAAGGCCGGGCGCGCTCGATCACGGACAAGCTGGGTGACCTCGAGGGTGCACAGCCGGATGACGTGGTCGCCCTCGCGGCGCGACCATCCGGATGAGAGCTCCGTTACCGCCCCCGGAAGTCGGGCGTTCTCTTGCCGAGGAACGCGGCGACACCCTCCCGGAAGTCCTCCGAAGCGAGAAGCACGGCTTGCGCTTGATCCTCGTATTGGAGCGCCTGTTCGAAACTCATGGTCGACGAGCGATCGAGCCCCACCTTCGTGAACCGCTGGGCAACGGGTGCTCCCGCAGCGAGACGTTCCGCCAACTCGGTGACCGTCGATTCGAGATCGGACACGCCAACGATCCTCGCGACGAGACCAATCGCTTCCGCTTCCTCCGCCTCTACCACGCGTGCCGTGAGGGCCAGCTCCCGCGCCTTGGCCAGCCCCACGAGTCGGGGCAACAACCAGGTGCCGCCGAAATCGAGCGTGAGGCCGCGCTTCACGAAGATCTCGGCGAACCGGGCCCGCTCGGTGGCAACGACGATGTCGCACCCCAGCGCGAGGTTCATGCCGGCGCCGACGGCCACACCGTCGACGGCGGCGATCGTCGGCTTGGAGACGCGGTGCAAGGCGAGGGCAGCGGCACCGGTGACCCGCATGCGGTCTGCGTTCGATGCGGTGCTCGTCATCTCCGAGTCGAGATCCGACATGTCGAGATCGGCGCCGGAGCAGAAGTCGCCGCCGGCGCCGGTGACGACGAGCACCCGGCTCGCCGAGGCCTCGAATGCGCGAAACTCGTCACCGAGCCGGGCCCACCCGCCTGCGGGAACTGCGTTCTTCCGGTCGCGGCGGTCCAGAGTGAGCCACCGGACGGGGCCCCTGTCCTCGATGGTGAGAAACGTGTCACGATCGACCATGTCAACACGTTAGACCCGGGTGCTTCGGCTTGGGCGAAGCACCCCTACCATGCGCGGGATCATGGGCCTGGACCCTTTTCGCAAGTCGAGAAAGACCATCCTCGACGTCTCCCTCGTACTCGGCTTCGTGCTGATCATCCTGGCGTTCGTCCTGTGGGGGTTCCTCGGATGACCGGCGCCCCGCGACCGCTGGAACCCGAGGTCGTCCATCCCGTACAGCCGTATCAGGCGGTCAAGACGTATTCATGCCCGGGATGCAGTGGAGCCATAGGGCCCGGGGTCTTCCACGTCGTCGTCGTGCCCGAGTTCGAGCCCGACCTCAGGAGACACTGGCACCACGGTTGCTGGCACAAGGAGACACGGCGGCGGGGGACGGACTGAACCGCTCACCAGTCGGCGTCCCTGAGCCACCGGAACGTCGCTCCCTCCTCGCCGAGTACGACGCCCACGACGTCGACCCGCCATACCGGAGGCGTGAGGGCGGCCGCTGCCCGGCGAACGGCGGCGAGCTTCACCGAGTCTGCCGACGCCAGCGGGTCTGCTCCCGCGTCTTCGGAGACGATGGTCTTGACCTCGAAGGCGACCACGGCGTCGTGTCGATCAACGCCGAGGACGTCGATCTCGCCCCGCCCGGATCGGAGATTGCGATCGAGCACCGTGATGCCATGGCTCTCGAGGAATCTCGCAGCGAGGGTCTCTCCGAAGCGTCCCACCGCCCCGCGGTGTCGGCTCAGAGCGCGCTCGTGGGCTCGAGCTCCTCGATGTTGACGTCCCGGAACGTCATGACCTTCACCCGTTTCACGAACCGGGCCGGCCGGTACATGTCCCACACCCATGCGTCGCTCAACTCCAGCTCGAAGAAGATGGAACCGTCGGCATGCCTCGTGTGGACCTCGACCTCGTTGGCCAGATAGAAACGGCGCTCGGTCTCGATGACGTACTTGAACATCGGGAGCACATCGCGGTACTCCTTGTAGATCTTCAGCTCGACATCGGACTCGTAACGCTCGAGATCCTCTTCACCCATGTGATCTCCTGACCCGGTGGGAGACGCATGTTACGCCCCGGGGCGGCAGACGGACAGATCGATCGTGTCAGCCCGGTGTGACGGAAAGGGAGCCGCTC
>JBHHXA010000246.1:0-2662 GCA_046756805.1 Acidimicrobiia bacterium | reverse complement strand
CCACCGCGCAGTCTTCGACCGGCATCGAATGCTCAGTATTCACCCGTCGTCGACAATGTAGGCCCATTCCTCGACGAGGATGCGGTGGAAGCGTTCTACCTTCCCGTTGGTTTGAGGCCGGCGCGGTCGGGTCTTTTTGACGGCGGTGCCGGTAGCGGCACACGCTCGATGCCACAGTCCGGAGCGGTACGGCGACCCGTTGTCGGTGATGACCCGCTCACAGGTGATCCCGATCGATTGATACCGGGCTTCGGCCCGACGCCAGAACCCTGCTGCGGTCACCGCGGTTTCGTCACCCAAGATCTCGGAGTACACGATACGGCTGCGGTCATCAACTGCGGTGTGGATATACCGGTACCCGACCCGACGGTGCTTGGCTCCTTCCCCCCGGTAGCCGCGACCGCGGGTGCGCCATCCGCCACCGTCAGGGATCCCAGCGATCTTCTTGACATCGACGTGGATCAGTTCTCCGGGTCTCTCTCGTTGATACCGCAGCGGTGGCACAGTTCCAGCACTACGGCGATGATACGCGCCGCCGACGCTGCGTCAGTCAGCCAGAGCCTGCTCCAGGTCGGCGATGAGGTCCCCCGCCGCCTCGATGCCGACCGAGATCCGGATCAGGTTGCCGGGGACGATGGAGTTGGGACCCTCGACACCCTTGCGGTGTTCGATGAGGCTCTCGACACCCCCGAGGGAAGTGGCGCGGACGAAGACGCGCGTCCTGCCCACGATCGCGCGGGTCGCTTCGTCGTCGCCGTCGACCAGGAGCGAGATCATGCCTCCGAAGCCGCCGGTCATCTGCCGCACCGCGACCGCGTGGCCGGGGTGGCTCTCCAGACCCGGGTAGAGCACCGCTTCCAGCCTGGCGTGACCCTCGAAATGGCGTGCGATCGCAAGGGCAGTGTCCGAAGCCCGCTCGAACCTGAGGTGCAGGGTGCGCATCCCTCGCAACAGCAGCCACGCCTCGAACGGCCCGAGCACGCCCCCGCTCAACCTGCGGATGTCCCCCATCTCAGACCAACGGTCGTCCGTATCGCGCGTGACGACGAGACCGGCGCCGACGTCGCTGTGACCGTTGAGGTACTTCGTCGCAGCATGGAACACGAGATCCGCACCGAGGTCGAGGGCTCGCGTCGTCACCGGAGGGGCGACGGTCCCGTCGACGGCGAGCACTGCCCCGGCAGTGTGCGCCACCTCGGCCGCCGCCGCGATATCGACCACGTCCCACGTGGGGTTGACCGGCGTCTCGATCCACACCAGATCGGTCGCGCCTGGCCGCACCGCCCCCGCCAGCGCATCGGTCTCCGCGGCGCCGAAGAGCGTGAGATCGATGCCGCGGCGGACACACACCCGTCGCAGCCAGTCCTGGGTGCCGTGGTACATCACCGTAGGGGCGGCTACGTGGGCCCCGGATGGCACCGTCTCGAACACCGCGGCTGCGCCTCCTAGCCCGGAGGCGAACGCCAGGGCGGCCGCACCGCCCTCGAGCCGGGTGACGAGATCTTCGACGAGCTCGATCGTCGGGCTCGAGTAGCGACCGTAGAGAAACTCGCCGTAGAGCTCGTGCTCGGCGTCCCGGGCGAAGGTCGTGGCGGGATGGACGGGAGGAACGATCGCCCCCGTCTCGCGGTCGATGAACCCCCCGGCCTGGGCAAGCACGGTGTCGAGCGGTGGTTCGGGCATCCGCGCAGTGTAGGAGGCGCCTATCCGCCGGCCCGGCCCGGACGTCGGGCTCCTCGATCCCTGTCGTGCAACCGGGCACGGAACGGCATCACCACCACGTCGTCGATCCCCGGATGGCCCGTGAGCCCGGCGACAATGCGGGCGGCGGCCTCCGCTTCCGGGTCCTCCCTCACCTTGGTGATCGCCACGACGACGCGCGCCGTCCCCGGGGCGCTCTTGATGCCGCCGTCCCGATGGCCGAGCACTGCAATGCAATGGTCGGTCTCGATGAGATCTCCGGTACCGATACCGGCGAGTCCGGCATACAGGTCGGGCCGCAGCGCCGCCTCAGAGACGGGTCGGCCGACGGCGTCGATGCCCATGACCACCACCAGCGTCGTCGTCCGAGACGGGATGACCGGCTCGTAGCTCGCGGGCGCCTTCGTCGGTCTTCTCCTCGCACCGTCTGCCTCGACCACCACGAGATCGACGGAGGTCTTCTCGAACCACAGGTCCACGACATCGGGCCCGGGCCCGATCACGCGGTATTCGTTGCCGCTCTCCAGAACCATCACGGGACCGGGGCCGTCGAGCGCGCGTTCCACCTCGGTGACGGACGGCGACCAGCACACCGAAGGCACGAGCACCACCTGGTTCTGGCCCATCTTCGTGGTCGTCGTCACGATCACGCGCCTGCCGGAAGCAGCCGCCTCGTTCCCGAGCGTGAGCAGCAGCGTGGACTTCCCGCCGCCACCGACGAGCGACACGAGCTCGCGGTCCCCCAGTCCCAGGGTCTCCCACAGGGAGGGGCTCATGAGCCCCTCCGGTCGATCCACGCCAGCGCGGCTTCGAGCACGCCGCCGCCTACGGCGAGTGACTTGTCGCTCACTGCAAAGCACGCCGCGGAGTCGCCCCGCGGGTCGACGTCCCCGATCTTGAGGCCGTCCGTCACGGAGCGATCGGCCGCGAGCAGGCCTCGCACCACACCTTCCAGGTGCTC
>JBHHXA010000245.1:0-2815 GCA_046756805.1 Acidimicrobiia bacterium | reverse complement strand
CTGCTCCGGACGCCGCAGCGGGCGTGGCAGCGAGATTCCAGACCGGAACTTCGACGCCGTAACTGTCGAGTCGGCCGTCGTGGTCGGCGACGATGCTGGCGAATGCCGCCGGCACCGGCAGCACACCATCGACGGTGGTGACCCACCGGAATGAGACGAACAGATCACCGTTGGGCCCACGCCCGAAGAGCGTCACCTCGTACTCGCCTGCGAGACCGACCGGCTCGAGGCGGTGTGATGTGGCTCCGATGCGGACCAGCGGCTCGGTCTGGTTGCGGCCGCAGGCATCGCCGATCGGGCGGGTGGTTGCACTGAACTCCCAGCCCGCGACCGGGAACTCGACCAGGATCTCTTCCGGGCTTCCCACGTCGGGCAGCGGGTGCGGCGCTCTCCCGTCATAGCAGCCGCCGCCCCAGCAAGCCGTCCAGGCTTCGAGTGCGAGCTCCACGCCGTCTCCGCCGACGATCACGGGCGGTGGTCTCTCCAACTGGCCCGCAACCGCTCCCGGCTCGATCACGGCAGCGGGTGGCGGTGTCGGCTTCGTGGTCGTCGGTGGTTCGGTCCCGAAGACGGAGACACGATCGCCCTCCGCCGGCGCGGCCGGTGTGAGCGATCGACCGGCTTCGTCGACCACCGATCCGCACGCAGCAGCCAGCACGGCGAGAGCAGAGACGATCGCGGGAAGGGGTCGCATGATCATGGGACGCTGCCGGGTGCCCGCAGGTTCCCATCGCGAGCACCTGTGGCGCGCACCCGTCCACCTCGCAACCGGAAGACGGAACTCAGTGCTTGTAGAGGCCCATGAGAGTCGCCTTGTCGAGCGTGTTGAAGTTGAGCATGAACCCGACGACGGCGGCTGACGTGTCGGCGTTCACCGGCAGACTCTCCTCCCGCACCGCAAACACCGTGAAGACGTAGCGGTGCGGATGGTCGCCTTGCGGTGGGCACGGGCCTCCCCATCCCGGTACTCCGAAGTCGGTACGGGTTTGGAGTGCGCCTTCCGGCATGGCGCCGCCCGGGCTCCCGGCACCGGCCGCGAGCTCTGTGGCATCCGCAGGCAGGTTCACGACGAGCCAGTGCCAGAACCCGCTACCCGTCGGAGCGTCGGGGTCGTAACAGGTGACAGCGAAGCTCTTCGTGCCCTCGGGCGCACCCGACCAGGAGAGGTGGGGCGACTGGTTGCCTCCGGCGCACCCGAACCCGTAGTCCTCGGACAGGACGAACTCCTGCGAGAGATAGTCGCCGTCCTCGAAGCTGTTGGACTGCAGCGACATTCCCATCTGAATACCTCCTCGGCTCGACGACCCTCTCGTGCAATCTACCGGACCGCATCCGCCGGCGTTCTGTCTCCGGCGGGACGACCCGGGATCGGGAGTGAACCGCGGCACGGGTGCGGCGATCAGCTACCGGAGTCAGCCGCCGTGAGCTCGGGTCAGGGCAGGGAGGCCGTCTGCGTCCAGTAGTACAGATCGCGCAACGTGCCGATCTCGGCGGCGTGATGCGTGAGCTCGCGGTGGGCGTGGAGACCGAGGTCGTAGATCGTGTGATCGCGGTAAGGACCCCATTCGTCGCCGAGAGCCTCACCCACGCCCTCGTCACCCCGATCCGCGAGACCGCTCCGGAAGTTCGCCAAACCGGCTTCGGCGAGTGAGACCGCCTGGCGTGCCGTGCCGACGAAAGCGACGCCGCTCAGCCCCGTGCCGCTCGTCCCGAACGCTCGCACGCTGTACGAGTCCATGCAGTCGACGGCGATGTGCCACAGACGCCATGCGATCGTGGTCAGGGGGGAAGGGTCGGGATCGTCATCGGGGAAGTCGGCCAGGAACCCGTCGTCGCCGGGCCGCACCGTCCAACAGTTCGGGGCAGGCTCCCACAGGTACTCGGCGTCGCCGAGACCCGTGACCCGACTCAGGAGCTGATCACGAGACTGGTCCATCGAGTCCAGCAAGGAACGCAGAGGAGAGAAGCTCGAGGACGAGACCATGACGCTGGTCTAGCAGGCTCATGCGCCCTGTGACCCGGACACGCCGCGGCGACGACGTCAGTTCCCGGTGACGACGATCTCGGTCGCCTTGATCGACACCCATACCGGGGACCCTTCTCCGAGTTCGAGCGCCTGGACCGCGCTCGGCGTCACCTCGACCGTGATCGGCAGCGGGTCTCCGGTTTGGAGACGGACCCGATCGCCGTAGTGCTCGATGCGGGTGATCGCCGTCTCCCAGGTGTTGCGGGGGCTTCCTTCCGGCTCCGTGCGATGGAGCGCCACGGCGCGAGGGTGGATCGTGGCGAGCACGGAACCGACGATCCCCGTGTCCGCGACATGGAGCTGGTGGCCGCCGGTCTCGACGAGGCCCCCCTCCGCTGTGCCGGCGAGAAGGTTGGAGCCCGCCAGATCGGCGACATAGCGAGTCCGCGGGCGAAGTCGGATGTCGTCCTGCGTGCCGACCTGGGTGATGGCGCCGTCCTCGATCACGTGGATCTCGTCAGCGAGGAGGAACGCCTCCGACGGATCGTGGGTGATGAGGAGCCGTGGCCCGGAAAACCGATCGAGGTGATCCGACAGGGTGCGGCGCAGCTCGACGCGGGTCGTTGCGTCGAGAGCCGCGAGCGGTTCGTCGAGCAGCAAGAGATCCGGTTCGGTGGCCAGGGCACGGGCCAGAGCCACCCTCTGCGCCTGCCCTCCGGACAGGTCCGCCGGTTTGCGGTCTGCGAGCGAGCCTAGATCCAGACGGGTCAACCAGGATGCGGTTCGCGTCTCCGCCTCGACCCTCGGCACCCCACCGCTGCGGAGCCCGAAGGCGACGTTCTTGGCGAC
>JBHHXA010000244.1:0-2820 GCA_046756805.1 Acidimicrobiia bacterium | reverse complement strand
CGTCAAGTCGATGATGCGCGATCGCGTCGTAGCAGAGGGCGTCCGGATGGACGGTCGTGGTGTCACCGACATCCGACCCCTGAACATCGAAGTGGGCCTCGTCAAGGAGGGCCACGGCTCAGGGCTGTTCCAGCGGGGCGAGACCCAGGTGCTCAACGTGACCACGCTCGGCATGATGCGGATGGAGCAGATGCTCGACACCATCTCGGTGGAGGAGTCGAAGCGCTACATGCACCACTACAACATGCCGCCCTTCGCCACGGGTGAGGCGGGGTTCATGCGCGGTCCGAAGCGCAGGGAGATCGGTCACGGTGCGCTCGCAGAGAAGGCGCTGCTCCCCGTGATTCCGACGACGGACGACTTCCCGTACGCGTTCCGCCTCGTGTCCGAAGTGCTCATGTCGAACGGTTCGAGCTCGATGGCGTCGATCTGCGGATCCAGCCTCTCGCTCATGGACGCAGGCGTTCCCATCGCCGCTCCGGTCGCGGGCATCGCCATGGGTCTCATCGCCCATGAGGATCAGTTCGTCGCCCTCACCGACATCCTCGGTGCGGAGGACGCCCTCGGGGACATGGACTTCAAGGTCGCAGGGACGCGGGACATGATCACCGCGCTCCAGCTCGACACGAAGATCGAGTCGCTTCCCGCCGAGGTGCTCGCCCGGGCCATGGATCAGGCGCGCGACGCCAGGCTGCACATCCTCGATGCGATGGCAGAGGTCATAGCCGAGCCGCGGTCGGAAGTCGCGCCCAACGCACCCAAGATCGAGGCGATCGAGATCCCGAAGGACAAGATCGGCGAGGTCATCGGGCCCAAGGGCAAGGTGATCCGCGAGCTCGAAGAGGAGACCGGCGCCACGATCGAGATCGACGACGATGGCGTCGTCCGTGTCGGTGCGGCGAATGCGGCATCACTGGAGCTCGCAAGAGAACGGATCCTGGCGATCGGCTTCCCGCCGGAGGCAGAGGTCGGCGCCGAGTACGAGGGCGAGGTCGTGAACATCACGAAGTTCGGCGCGTTCGTCAACATCCTCCCGGGTCGCGATGGTCTGTTGCACATCTCGAAGATGGGCGGAGGCAGACGCATCAACCAGGTCGAGAACGTGCTGTCGCTCGGCGACACCGTCAAGGTCGTCGTCCGTGAGATCGACGACCGGGGCAAGGTGAGTCTCGATCTCGGCGAGGGCGTGAGCCTGGTGGACGAGAACACCCCGCTGGCGGAGGATCAGGGCAGACGGGACCGTGGCGATGGTGGTCGCCGTGATGGCGGCCGGGGTCGTGGTCAGGGCGATCGCGGCCGGAGCCGCGACCGCGACCGCGATCGGGATCGTGATCGGGGCGGCAGGAGCCGCGATCGTGATCGTGATCGGGATCGGGATCGTGATCGCGGTCGGGATCGTGACCGGGGCGGAGCCCGACCGGAGACGAAGCCGGGACGTACCACGGTGTCATTCGAGGACGACTTCGAGGGCGGGGTCTGACCACCCGGACGTGGCACCCGTGAGCCGCCTGTTCACCCGGCGGCTCGTCATACGACCCATCGAGCGCGCCGATCTCGGCTCGCTCGTCGCGTGGTACTCCGACCCGGAGCTCATCCGTCACATAGGGGACGGCAGGGCGTACTCGGAGAGGGAGACCGAACTCGCGCTCGTGGCCCACATCGAGCAGACTGCGCGGGACGGGTTCGGGCTGATGCTCGCCGAGCGGCGGGATGACGGCGTGCCCATCGGGCGGGTGGGCTACAAGCAGTGGGACCTGGACGGCGAGCCTCAGCTCGAGATCGGCTGGCTCGTCGCAGCCGAGCACCAGGGCATGGGCTATGCCACGGAGGCGGGGATCGCAATCAGGGACCACGGTTTCCGCCACCTCGACAGGACGGAGCTCGTTTCGCTGATCCAGCACGACAACACGGTCTCGCGGCGCGTCGCCGAGAAGGTCGGCGGATGCTGGTGGCGTGATTGGACGACGCCGGGTGGGAGCGATGTCGTGGTGTACCGGTACGCCAGGGACCGATTCCGGTCAGGGCACGGCGACGTCGACCACGACGGGTGAGAGCAGGGCGGTGAGATCCGCGGTGGAGATCTCGACGAGGAAGCCGCGTTTCCCGCCGTTGACGAAGACGGTGGCGAGATCCGTGATCGACCGTTCCAGGTACACCGTCATCGAAGTGCGCAACCCGAAAGGCGAGGTGCCGCCGACTCGGTATCCGCTGTGATGCTCGGCGACGCCGGGCTCACACGGTCGAACGGTCTTGCATCCGATGTGACGTGCGAGCAGCTTCGTGGACACGGAACGGTCGCCGTGCATGAGCACGACCAGAGGCAGGGCCGCCTCCGTCTCCATGACGAGGGTCTTGATGACCCGGCCCGGGTCCACCCCGAGTGCTGCTGGTGGTCCGCGTACCGGTAGAGGTGCCCGCGATGTTCGACCGCGGCGTCCCGCAAAGCCCGCACGGCTGCGGTGACGGGGGTGCGCGATCTCGCCATGGGCCGGCAGGCTAGGTCGAACGGTTTTCTCTTGTGTATCGAACATATGTTCGATACAGTGTGAAGCCCTCCGGACGGTGCGGCAGGGGAAGCGAACGAGGAGGGCGGGTGGCATGGCCACCGTTGTGACGGGTCTGAAGGGTCGTGGGGGACGAGTTCTGCGCGATCTCCTCACCATCGCCCCCGGTGAGGTGGCGGGTCTCGTGGGTCCTCCGGGGCTGGGTCTCACCCGTATCGGTCTTCGCATGCTTGCCGAACACGCGAAGAAGGGCATGGTTGCCTGTCTCGACGTGAGGGGCTGGATCTCCCCGCCCGCGGTATGGGAGCTCGGGATC
>JBHHXA010000243.1:0-2845 GCA_046756805.1 Acidimicrobiia bacterium | reverse complement strand
AGGCGCCTCCTACATCGAGGTCGACATAGAAGCCTGGGAGGACCCGCGCGGTCGGCTGACGAGAATCACGGGTTGCAGCACGGTCCCCCAGATCGTCGTCGGGGACACTCCCGTGGGGGGCTACGACGACCTGGCCGCTCTCGACAAGAGCGGCCGGCTCGAAGATCTGCTGACCGCCGCGGCGTGATCCGCCTCACGCGGAAGCCGGACGGTCCCGGACGACGGACCGGAGGACGTCGGGTCGGTCCGTGACGACACCATCGACGCCCAGGTCGAGCATGCGTCTCATGTCCCCGGCCTCGTTGACGGTCCACACGTGGAGTTGCGCGCCGGCGGCGTGGATCGCATCCACCAGCTTGCGGTCGATCGGGGCCACCCTCGCATCGAACGGAAGCTGATACGCGACCGGCGGGAGTCGCACGGTCCTGCCGATACGCGACGCCGCCCACATGGCCCCCGCCGATGCGGGCCCCGCCGAGGTAGCGGCCTCCGGGCCAAGGATCCTGCGATACAGGGCCGTCCTGCGATCCCAGAAGCTGCCGACGAGCGTCGAGCCGGTTCGGTCGAGCTTGCGCACTATCTCCGCAACGAGCCACTCGATGCGGGCGTCCTTGAGGTCGATGTTGAAGTGGACGCCGGGATAGGTGTGCAGCACCTCCTCGAGGGTGGGCACCCGCACCCCCCGACCCCGCGACGGGTAGCCGCCCTCGGGATCGAAGTGATACGCCGCATCGAGCTCGAGCAGTTCGGAGTATCGCCAGTCCCGGACCCGTCCTGCACCGTTGGTCACCCGCTCCAGCGTCTGGTCGTGGTAGACCACGACGACGTCGTCGAGCGTGGCCCTTACGTCCAACTCGATATACCGATACCCCAGATCGACGGCACCCTGGAACGCCACCATGGTGTTTTCGGGCCAGAGCACCCTGCTCCCACGGTGAGCGAGACGGATCGGGTGCTCGAGCCTCAGATACGGATGGCTCATCCCCGCCAAGGACTCACCGCTCGAACAGGTTCGAGAGACCGCCTATGACCGAGCCCTCGTCCTGCGACGATCCTCCGCCGAGCGGTGCGATCCGGTCGGCGAGCCGGGAGAAGGGAAGCGACTGCACCCAGACCCTGCCCTGACCCTGGAGCGTGGCGAGGAACAGCCCCTCACCGCCGAAGACCTGCGACTTGAGCTTGCCGGCCCGCTCGATCGAGTAGTCGACTGTCGGCTCGAAGGCCACGAGGCATCCCGTGTCTACCCGGAGCTTCTCGCCCATGAGCCGCTTCTCGACGATCGTGCCCCCGGCGTGGAGGAACGCCAGGCCGTCGCCCTGGATATCCTGGAGGATGAAGCCCTCGCCCCCGAAGAGCCCCGTCCCAATCCGTTGTTGAAGACGATCCCGATCTTGGTCCCCATTGCGGCACACAGGAACGCATCCTTCTGGCACACGAGCCTGCCGCCGATCGTGGCGAGGTCCACCGGGACGATCTTCCCCGGATAGGGCGCGGCGAACGCGACGTGCTTCCTCCCGCCACCGCCGTTGGTGAAGTGTGTCATGAAGACGGACTCACCGGTGATGGCCCGCTTGCCGGCAGACTTGAGCTTCCCGAAGAGTCCTTGATCGGGCTCCGACCCATCTCCCATCTTGGTCTCGAAGTCGATGCCCTCCTCGGCGTACATCATCGCCCCCGCCTCGGCGATGACGGTCTCGGCAGGATCGAGTCCGATCTCCACGAACTGGAGGTCGTCGCCGTGGATCTCGTAGTCGACTTCATGGCTGCGCAAGATGTCCCCTTTCGCACGTTTCCCGGAGCCTACGCCCGTCCCGTAAGGGACGCGAAACGGCCGCCTTCTCGAGACGGCCGCTTCTCGCGATACTTCGCCAGCTGGTCAAGAACCGGCGGCGTCGCCCCCGTCCCCCTCGTCGTCGTCTCCGTCGAGACGGTCCTTGATATCCCCCGCAACGTCCTTCGTCTTGTCCCATGCGGACTCGGCGACATCTCCCGCCTTGTCGGCGACGTCACCGGCCACGTCCTTCGTCTTGTCCCATGCGGACTCTGTGACGTCTCCCGCCTTTTCGGCAACGTCACCAACGGTGTCCTTGGCGCTCCCGAACCACTTCTTGAGTGTGTCAACGAAACCCACGGCACTCCCTTTCCGGAGAACGACGACGCATTCTACGCGCACGAGGTCCGGTCGGCCCTGTAGTTTGCAAGGCATGTCTGGCGGGTTCGCCCATGTCGCTGTAGGGACGAGGCCATGAGCGCCGGCGACATCCATCCCGACCTCAGCAACCTTGCGATGCTGATCGGGTCGTGGAGCGGCTGGGGGCGCGGCGACTATCCGACGATCGACGCTTTCGAGTACGGCGAGCACGTCGAGATCGCTCACAGCGGTCGGCCGTTCCTCACCTATGTGCAACGCACCGTTCGCTCCGGGGACCACCCCGAATCCGGCTCACCGCTGCATGCCGAGACCGGGTACTTCCGTCCTGCGGGATCGGGAGGCGTAGAGCTGGTGCTCGCCCAGCCGGGCGGAATCGTCGAGGTTCACGAAGGGACCGCCACCGACGGAACGATCCACCTCCGATCGTCACTCGCCGGTGGGACCGCGACGGCGAAGGAGGTCCGTACCGTGGAGCGGCGCATCGTCGTCGCTGCCGACGTCATGACCTACGAACTCCGGCTCGGTGCCGTCGGGCGGGAACACCAGCTCCACCTCACCGCCGAGCTTCGACGCACGAGCTGACGTCGGGACGCCGTGACGCAGGTTACGGGCCGAGACGCCCGCTCTCACGCGCCCGGAGACCGACCCTGACACGCATCCGCTCCAGCTGCTGCGCCGTGTACTTGTCTGCTC
>JBHHXA010000242.1:0-2922 GCA_046756805.1 Acidimicrobiia bacterium | reverse complement strand
GTTGATGGCGTCGAGCACGGCGCGGACCGTCGCCGCCGAGCGGTCGGCCTCGGCGAGCATCGCAGACCCGACGAGGGTCGTGGCGTCGCCTTCGATGCGCACCTCTGCGACCGCGACCTGGCTGCTCCCGAGCGCCGTGGTGGCGATGGCCTCCAGGTTGAGGTGCACCTTCCCCTCGGTGACGTCCTCTACGGCACGCAGCGTGGCCTCTCCCACGAGCCGGGGCCGCATCGTGATGTCCGAGTCACCCTGGGCGATGCCGACGTATTCGGCATCTTGGTAGCTCAAGGTGATCGTCACCTCGGCGCGGTCGTGGTCGTCGGTCTCGTGGATCTGGACGATGGCTGGTCGCTCGGACATGCGTCTCTCCTATGTCAAGCGACCCGGCGGGGCGGCTTGAAGGCGTCGTGTCGGTTCGATGATGGTGCGGTAGGCAGTGCCGGCGAGGCTACTCCGGCTGCGCCACCGATCTCGGGCATTCCGTACACCGGGTGTCGCATCAGGCGACGTCTACGAGCCCGACACGGGAAGCCAGACGACGGCGAGGTCGGACACATCGATATCGTCCTTCTCCAGGCCGATCTCCACGGTCTCGATCTCCATGCCCCTTGCTTCCCACGTGTCGTTGATCTCCGTCAGCTCTTCGGTGAGCTCGGACTCGAGGTCTGCGATGAGCCTGGCCGCGTCGTCGGCCTTGGCTTCCGATGTGCGGAGGCGCTGTTGAGCCGACCTCGTCGCCGATCGACTGCGAGCCGAGCCGGTGATCGATCGTGTGGAGCGTCGCCCGAACAGCACGCCGAGGACTGCGCCCGCCTGGTCGAGGAACTGGCTCTCCTGTCTGCCCCTGATGTCTACTTCGAGTTCGGCGATGCGACGCTCCGCGGCGTCGAGCTGCTTGCGGGCGCGAGCGACCTTGGCGCTGTACTTGTCCCGCAGCTTTGCCGCAGCGGCGTCCGCACGGTCCTGGGCCGCGTCGTCGCAGCGCTCCAGGAAGTCGGACTCGCTCTCACCGACTCTCGAATAGAGCTTGAGGGCGGCGTTCTTGAACACCGTGATGTGCGCCTCGCGGTGCAGGTGGTTCTTGATCGCCGTTCGTGCAGTCCGGAAGTAGGCAGCGGTGTCGACCTTGGCGTCGGGGATCACGTAGGTGGCGTCTGAAGGTCCCTCCACGAGGAGGTCCCGGTCGTCGTAGTCAACGGCGAGGCCGGAGTCGGGGTCGAACGGCTGAGCGAGGGGTGTGAACACGGCCTCCCACTCCTCGCGATGGCCGACGCCGGCTCGCGTGTCGTCGTAGAGGAGGTGGACGCGAGCGGCGAGCGCTGCCTCATGCCTTCTGGCTCCTGGCGTTGCCCCGGCCCGACTCGCCCACGGCGCCCCCGCATCGAGATGGAACACCCGCACCGTGTCTGCCACGTCGGGCATGATCTGTGTCTCATCGTCGTGAAGCGCCTGCTGCGGCGAGGTCGTTTCGGCCTGCCCGGACTGCCCGGCGGCGGCCGGAGTCGGCGACGGCTCCGGGCGTGAAGTGTGCGGGGAGAGCGTCGTGACCTGCTCTCGCGTCAATGGTCCCGCCAGGTAGGACAGCGCCCACCGGGTCGTGAACACGGGCACCCCCGAGCCGCGGGTGCTGTGGAGGAGGAACTGGCGCTTGTCGAGGCCCGAAATGACAGCGTCGAGGACCGACACGTCGTTGTCGCCACTCGCCGACTGGAGTGCCTCGAGGATGCGACCCTTGTCCCGCTCCGTCTGGAGCCTGCCGATGCACCAGGTGCCCGCGTTGGACATCGCCTTGTAGTCCAGATCGACCGGATTCTGCGTCGAGAGGAGGAGACCCACCCCGAAGGCCCGCGCTTGCTTGAGCATCGTGAGGATCGGCCTCTTCGACGGCGGCTCTGCGGTGGGGGGAACGAAGCCGAACACCTCGTCCATGTAGACGAGGGCCCGCAGATTCGACGCACCGGCCTGGCTGCGCATCCAAGTGACCACCTTGGAGAGCAGCAGCGTGACGACGAACTGGCGTTCCTCTTCGGACAGGTGAGCGAGATACACCACGGCGGCCCGTGGCATGTCGTCCTCGTCCCAGAGCATCCGCTCGATGTCCAGCGGCGGGCCGTCCATCCAGGCGGCGAACGCGGGGCTGGCGACCAATCCGTTGAGTCGCATCGCGAGTGCGAGCCGATCCTTTTCGGGGAAGAAGGTGTCGACCTCGAACACGCCGAGCTTGCGGAGCGGCGGTCTGTGCACCTGTGCGAGCAACGTCTCCAGGTTCAGCTCTGTGCCGTTGCGCCAGGCATGCTCGACGAGGTTCGACAGCAGGATGTGCTCCCGTGATGAGATGGGGTCGGCGTCGACGCCGATGAGACCGAGCAGTCCGGAGACGAAACCCTGGATCTCGTCGCGGAGGGTCTCGGCATCCACCTCCCAATCCAGGGGAGGAGGCGCAAGCGATCCGACGATGTTGACGCTTTCGCCCGCCGACGACCCGGGTGTGTAGATCGTGAAGTCGGCGCCGTCACGCAACCGGCCGATACGGCCCGGATCCATGTCCCACCAGCCGAGACCCTTGGCCCACAGGGCGGCCTTGTCGGCTGCCAGCTCGGAGACGGTCTTGTCCTCGCGGCGCGCTTCAGAAGCGTCGACCCACGGCTCGAAGTCCGACGGAAGGAGGTCGGGAAACGTGAGGAGGAGGTTCGTCATGTCGCCCTTGGGGTCGATGACGAGCGTCGGTATTCCCGCGAGCAGCGCTTCCTCGAGGTAGATGATCCCGAGACCGGTCTTGCCCGATCCCGTCATGCCGACGATGACGCCGTGCGTGGTCAGGTCACCCGGGTCGTACTCGACGAGTTCGCCCGTCCGTTCCCCTGTGCCGGCATCGACGATGCCCCCTAGACAGAAGCCGTCCGTGCCCATGACCCCGGTGAC
>JBHHXA010000241.1:0-2927 GCA_046756805.1 Acidimicrobiia bacterium | reverse complement strand
CGGATCCCGGCGAGATTGATCCACGATGGTACGACGACCTCCGGCCATCTCAACGCAGCCTCCGGCCACCTTCCGACAGAGCGCACGGCAGCCTGAGCTCTTCGTTACGCCTGGTCACGGCTCTTTGCCACCGGTTCGATGGAGTCGCTGACGGGGGGATCCAGACAGGACGTAGAGTCAGACGTGGCACTCAGAAGCCTGCCCGCCGCCACCACGAGGACACCGTGAGCGAATACATCGAGATGAGCCACGAGATCGTTGACGGCATGACGACGTACCCTGGCATTCCCGCTCCGGCGATCTCGACTTTTCTGACGTTCGACGACTCGCAGGATCACTATGCCGAGGGGACCGAGTTTCAGATCGGCCGGATCGACCTCGCAGCAAACACCGGCACGTATCTCGACACACCGGCCCACCGTCACCGCGATGGCTGGGATCTCACGGGCCTCCGGCTCGACCGGATCGCAAACGTGCCTGGGGTGGTAGCCCGTTGCCGTGACCATTCGCAGCGGGCCATCGGTCCAGAAGTGCTGAAGGGGCTCGCGGTGGGCGGTAGCGCGGTGTTGTTCGATACGGGCTGGTCAGAGCATTGGGGAACAGACGCCTACTTCCGCGGTCATCCCTACCTCGATCCCGCCACCGTTGACGCCCTGGTGGCCGCCGCACCCGCGATCGTGGGAATCGACTCTCTGAACATCGACGGCACGGATCGAGGGACACGACCCGCACACACGCTTCTCCTCAAAGCCGACATCCCAATCGTCGAGCACATGACGGGGCTCGACCGGCTCCCCGATACCGGGTTTCGGTTCTTCGCCGTGCCACCACGGATCGCCGGGCTGGCGACCTTCCCCGTCCGGGCCTTTGCCATCAGCGGCTCGTGACGATGGCGTACCGGCCGCTACCGTCGTCCCCGCGAACGAGGCGCGGATAGTCCACACGCAGGATGTGGTGGTCCCGGGCAAACCCGTACGATGACGCCGTGGATTCTCGAGCGCGACCCGCGATAGGCATCGACCTCGCATTCGGCGCAGGTCTCGCAGCCATAGGTCTGGCGCAACTCATCCTCGGCGCCGATTTCGACGGCGGCACTCGCGACGCCGGGGTCTGGGCGGGGGTCCTCCAGCTCGCAATGACGCTCCCGCTGATCTGGCGACGTCGCTCTCCCGCGGTGGTGCTCGCCATCACGACCCTGGCGTTCATAGCCGACCGGCTCGCGGCCTTCCCGGTGACGCTTGCCCTCTTCTCGGTCGGTTTCGCCTTCCATGCGGCGGGTTCGTTTCTCGAGCGACGCAGGTCGCTGATCACCGGCAGCATCGGTTTCGGGGTGGTCGTCGGTTTCACCACGATGGGCGTCTTCGCCCAGGACGAAGTGGCATGGGCAACCGTGCTGTCGATGGCTGCGCTCACCGGATTCCCGTTTCTCCTGGGCAGGGAGGTCCACGAGAGCGGACGCGCCCGCAGCGCCGCCGAACAGCGAGCGGAGGTCGCTGAGCGACAGCGCGAAGAGAAGGCCGCAGAGGCCGTCCGCGCCGAACGGGCCCGGATCGCCAGGGAGCTTCATGATGTGGTTGCCCATGAGATGACGGTCATGACCATCCAGGCTGCCGCAGCACGCCGCACGCTGGAACACGACCCTGAATCGACCGCCGACGCTCTCGAGGCGATCGAGACATCCGGCAGGGAGGCACTCGAGGAGATGCGGCACCTGCTCGGATTGCTCCGCGAGGATCAGGACGGTGCACACCTCACACCACAACCGGGTCTGGCCAAGCTCACCACCCTCATGGAGCAGATGGAGGAGGCCGGACTCCCGGTCTCGCTCTCCATCACCGGCGAGCCTCGGGCTCTCACCGCCGGCATCGACCTGAGCGCATACCGGATCATCCAGGAATCGCTGACGAACGCGCTGAAACACGGTGGGCCCTCCGCTACAGCCATCGTCCGGCTCGAGTTCGGCGCGAGCGATCTCGATATCGAGGTGACCGACGATGGAAAGGGGGCGGCCAGACGTCTCGCCGAGGACAACGGCGGCGGTCTCGGTCTCGTCGGGATGCGAGAGCGGGTCTCGATGCTCAGCGGCGAACTGAGCGCAGGCCCCAGAGCCGGCGGCGGCTACCAGGTCCGGGTCCGGATCCCCACATGATCCGGCTCGTGCTCGCCGACGATCAAGCTCTCGTGCGCACCGGTTTCCGCATGATCCTCGAGGCGGAACACGATCTCGAGGTCGTCGGGGAAGCGGAGAACGGCCGGCAGGCGGTCCGTCTCACGGCGATCGAGGAGCCGGACGTCGTGCTCATGGACGTGCGAATGCCCGAGATGGACGGCATCGCCGCCACGAGCGAGATCACCGCTCTGAAGCCTACGACCGGTGCCCGCATCCTGGTCCTCACGACGTTCGACCTCGACGACTACGTCTACGACGCGTTGCGCGCCGGGGCGAGCGGGTTTCTCCTCAAGGACGCACCGCCAGACGACCTCATTGCCGCCATCCGTGTGGTCGCAGCCGGCGAAGCGCTGCTCGCCCCCTCGGTGACGAGGCGGCTCATCGAGGAGTTCGTCGACAGACCGCGGACGACTCCAAGTGCATCGCGTCTCGACAGCCTGACGGACCGCGAGAAGGAGGTGCTGCGCCACCTCGCCCGCGGCATGTCGAATGCGGAGATCGCCGAGTCGCTCTTCGTCAGCGAGACCACGGTGAAGACCCACGTCTCGCACATCCTCGCCAAGCTGGAGCTCCGCGACCGGGTGCAGGCCGTCGTTGCGGCCTACGAGACTGGCCTCGTGGTGCCCGGGGTGGGCTGACCGGCGACGAAGCGACGTTCCGCGCCCCCGCAGGTGGGACCCGCTCCGGCATGCCGGACGGGCGCGCGTCACCACGCTGCCAAAGATGAAGGCCGACCGGATGGCCGGGTCGCGAGCGC
>JBHHXA010000240.1:0-2997 GCA_046756805.1 Acidimicrobiia bacterium | reverse complement strand
GGGCTGGGCGCCGTTCGTGATCGGGGCGGGAGCGCTCGCCCTCTACCGGATGCGGCGTCCACCGACGAACGGCGATCTCGACCGCAAGTCATCCCTGCTGCTGGTCGCGCTCGGGCTCATGCTGTACGCCCTCGTCCCGGCGTTCATGTTTCTCGGTCTCGACCGGGCAGACGCCGTCACCTTCAACTTCGTGTTCCAGGCCGGGATCCCCCTGGTGCTCGCATTCACCGCCGGGTCGATGCTCAAAGAGCGGACATCCTCATGGGAGTGGGCCGGTGTCGCCATCGTCATTGCAGGCATGTACGCGTTCTTCCCTGCCGTGCCCAGCGGTGCCGAGGCAACCGGGGTGATGCTCGCGGCTCTAGCCGCCTTCGGGATCGGCGGGTCCAACCTCATCCAGCGCAAGATCATGCGTGCGCACGTCATCTCCTCCCTGGACGCGGCGATGAAGCCGATGGCCCTCGGCTCGGTGGCACTTTTCGGCATTGCGCTCGCCATCGAGGGTGTTCCCAGCCTCGATCTCGAAGCGGTGGCGCTCCTCCTCGTGCTCGGCGTCGTCAACACGGCATTCGCCTTCACCATCTGGCATCAGGCGATGCGGACCTTGAAGGCTCTCCACGCCGGCGTGATCGCATCGGCGCAGATCGTCGAAGTGGCGGTACTGGCGTGGTGGATTCTCGGGGAGAGCCTCACCGGGGGCCGCATCGTCGGGTCGGTGGTCGTCCTTGCGGGGATCTACGCCGTCCATTTCTCAAAGGCACGTGCACTCCGGGCCTCGGGCCAAGAGTCCCAGGTCTCCACGGTCGGCTGAGACTCCACGCCTCAGCGGCGGGAGCGGGCCCTGTCGATCTCGCGACGCTGATCGCGCTCCCGCAGTTTGTGCCGCTTGTCGTACTGCCGCCGCCCCCGGACGAGCGCCAGCTCGACCTTCGCCAGGCCCCGTGTGAAGTAGACGCTGAGCGGGATGAGCGTGAGACCGCGCTCGTTGACCATGCCTATGAGCCGGTCGAGCTCGCGTTTGTGGAGCAGGAGCTTCCTCGGCCGCTCCGGCTGATGCCCCCCACCCCGGGCGAAGCTGTACGGGGAGATGTGCATGTTCTCCAGCCACAGCTCGCCGTCCGTCATCTCGGCGTAGGCGTCCTTGAGCTGAACCTGCGAGGCGCGGAGCGACTTCACCTCGGACCCCAGGAGCACGATCCCGCACTCGTACGAGTCGATGATCTCGAAGTCGCGGCGAGCGCGGCGGTTCGAGGCGACCACCTTGCGGGTCGGATCTCTGGTGGTCATAGCGCCGGGAGCCTACCGATCTCGCAGAGGAAGCAGTTGAGACGTCCTACGTGCGGACGTAGCGGTGGACGGTGAGGCTGATCACGCTGCCGATCGCACCGACGATCACGCCGAACGCCACCACTGCGACGCCCCGCTGGACCAGGAACGCGGAGCCGACGTCGAGCGTCACGAAGTCGGGGAGATCGGTGAGGCGGTCGAGTGCTACCTGATAGAGAACGGCCGCAGTCCCGACGGCGAGCGCACCTCCCAGGAATCCTTCGATCACGCCCTCGAGCACGAACGGCGTCCGCACGAACCAGTTGCTGGCACCGACGAGCTTCATGATCTCGATCTCTTCGCGGCGGGCGTAGATGGCCATGTGGATCGTGTTGGCGATGAGGGCCACGGCGGCCACCCCCAACGCGATCGCAAGGATCCAGAAGACGAATCGGAGCGCGTCGCGAACCGCGATGAACCGGTTCACCGTGTCGCCTGCCGAGATGACGTCGGTGATCCCCGGTGTACCGGCGAGACGGGCCGCCACCGTGTCGTAATTGTCCAACTCGGTTGGTCTGATCCGGAACGACGCCGGAATGATGCTCGGGTCCTCCTGGATGAGCTCCAGGTTGGCCGGCTCGTCGGCGAAGAGCTCGATCGCGAGCTGGAAGGCCTCGGGCTTCGAGAGGAAGATCACCTCGGCGACCTCGTCCCACTCCTCGATCTCCGTCTGGAGCCCGGGGACGTCGCGAAAGTCGTCGGAGATGAACGCCTCGACACGCACGTCGTCCGACCACTGCGCAGTGTTGACTTTTGCGATCTCGCCGAACACCAGAGTCCCGAAGGTGAGTGACAGCGAGATGAAGACGGCAAGGATGGCGCCGAGCACGACGAGCGCGTTGCGACCCATGTTGCGGAACGCTTCGGCGATGACATACCTGAGGCGCATCAGGCCGCCGTGCCCTCGTCGTCTTGAGGCCGTGGCTCGATGTCGGCTGCGGCGCCGGTGCCCTCACCGGGCGTCTCCTGCTGCGGGCGCTCGGGTTCGTCCTCCGCATGCGGCACCTGCTGCTGCTCCTTCGTCCGCTGGTAGACGCCGCGGGTCTGATCGCGAACCATCCGCCCGCGTTCGAGCTGGACGACTCGGCGCCGCATCGCATCGACGATGGCATGATCGTGCGTGGCCATCACCACGGTTGTCCCCGTCCGGTTGATCCGGTCGATGATGCGCATGATGCCGACCGAGGTGCCGGGGTCGAGATTCCCGGTGGGCTCGTCGGCGAGGACGATGAGCGGGCGGTTGACAAAGGCACGCGCCACCGAGACGCGCTGCTGCTCGCCCCCCGAGAGCTGGCGCGGGTAGCGATCGGCCTTTGCGGAGAGACCGACGAGTTTGAGGACGTGCGGGACCTGCGAGTCGACGACGTGACGCTGTCTGCCGGTCACCTCGAGCGCGAAGGCGACGTTCTCGTACACCGTCTTGTTGGGGAGCAGCTTGAAGTCCTGGAAGACCGTGCCGATGGACCTCCGGAGGTGCGGGATCTTCCAGGACGGCAGCTTCGAGGCGTGCTTGCCGGCGATCCAGATGTCGCCGGCGGTGGGTCGCTCCTCTCGCATCATCAGACGGAGCAGCGTCGACTTGCCCGATCCCGAGGGTCCGACGAGGAACACGAACTCGCTCTTGGAGATGTTCAGGCCGACGTCTTTGACCGCGACGACGCTGCCGTCGTA
>JBHHXA010000239.1:0-3015 GCA_046756805.1 Acidimicrobiia bacterium | reverse complement strand
CGGCATCGCACAACGGGTCTTCACGTCGGGCAGCCCTGAGCTCGGCAACGACCCCGGGGGGGAGGAAGCGGATGCGTTCCTGGCCGAGGTCGACGCCTCGGCGGTCGCCGCGGTGCCGCTCCAGATCGAGTCGAATGCGATCGGGGTGCTGATCGCGGCAAACAAGGTCGATGGGGCCTTCTCCGAGGAGGACATCGAGCTTCTCGTATCGCTCGCCGGACCCTCCGCGCTGGTGCTCAATCAGCTCACGAGGTACGAGGAGGCGAAGGAGACGGGCGAGAAGATGGCGGAGCTGGCTCGTCTCAAGACCGACTTCGTCTCCGTCGTCAGCCACGAGCTACGGACACCGCTGACGTCGATGATCGGGTCCCTGAAGACGCTGCAACGTCCCGAGCTGGCACCGACCCACCCCAATGCGATCGAGCTGCTCGCCACCGCAGAGCGACAGGGCCAGCGGCTCCGCTCGCTCATCGAGGACCTCCTGGTCGTGTCGAGGCTCGACAACCAGGCGCTCCCTGTGCGCAGCCAGAACGTGATGCTGGAGGACTTCCTGTGGGAGGTCGTGAACGACGTGCCCGGAGCGCGGCCGGTGCTCGACATCGACATCGCCCCCGAGGCCGAGAGCCTGTGGGTCGACCCCGATCATCTGAGGCGCATCCTCCGCAACCTCATCGAGAACGCACTGAAGTACGCACCGGGAAGTCCGGTCGAGGTCAACGCCTACCGGCGCGGTGCGGAGGTGCGGATCGGTGTGACGGATCACGGCCCCGGCATCCGCTACGAGCTCCACGACATGATCTTCGATCGTTTCACCCAGGTCGCGGATCACGAAACGAGGGGTCTCGGAGGAACAGGGCTCGGGCTCTCGATCGCCCGCGGGCTCACCGAGGGCATGGGGGGACGGATCTGGTTCGAGCCGACGACGGGAGGCGGCGCGACGTTCTCGATCGCACTCCCGGCGCGAGCCGGCACCCGATCCCCGCGCCCGGATCTCCGGCCCACCGGGACGAACACCTAGAGGTGCAGGTTCGCCGGAGGCGTCAGATGCCGCCGGCCGCGATCGCGTGGAAGCCGCCATCGACGTGCACGACCTCACCGCTCGTCATCGGCGCCCAGTCGGACAACATCACGCACACCATCCTCGCGACCGGATCGGGATCCTTGATGTCCCAACCCAGCGGGGCGCGTTCCTCCCACACGTCCTGGAACCGCTGGAAACCGGGAATCGACTTTGCGGCGACCGTCGTGAGCGGCCCTGCGGACACGGCATTGACGCGCACGCCGTCCGCGCCGAGGTCCCTCGCGAGATAGCGCGTGACCGACTGCAACGCCGACTTGGCGACGCCCATCCAGTCGTAGGCGGGCCAAGCCTGCCGGTTGTCGAAATCCAGCGTCACGAGAGCCCCTCCGCCGGCGGCCCGCATCAGCGGGAGGAGACCGACCGCAAGCGTCCGGTACGAGTACGCAGAGGTGAGGAAGGCCGTAGCCGCCGAATCGGGCGGCGTCGAGAGGAAGTTGCCGCCCAGCGCATCCTCTGGAGCGTACGCGATGGCGTGGAGCGCACCGTCGACACCACCCCAGCGGCGTTCGAGGTCGGCAACGAGCGCCCCCATGTGGGAGTCGTCGTTGATGTCGAGCTCGAGCACGTCACTCGAATCCGGGAGCCTCTTTGCCGACCGCTCGGTGAGGCGCAGCGCACGACCGAAACCGGTGAGCACCAGCTCGGCGCCCTCCTCCTGAGCGACCCGCGCCGTGTGCCAGGCGATCGAGTCGTCGGTGAGCACGCCCGTGACGACGAGCCGTTTCCCTTCGAGCAGCACCCTGCATCCTCCTCATCTGCGACCGCCGCCATGCTAGGAGGGTGCCACCGGCCCGGGCAGAGCCCGGTGTCAGCCGACGTTTACCCAGGCCCGGATGCCGAGCCCCATCACGAACAGGAGCAGCAGGCCGTAGCCGAGGGCCGGTCTCCGCTCGAGCTGGATCCGGTACATGTAGGCGAACGTGAGCGTGAAGACGATGACGATGCCGTAGAAGACATGGAAACCGTCACCGGGACGGCGGCCCTGGCCCCACAGCACGAGCCCGGCGCCGATCTGCACCAGGATCACGGCGATGGCTGCGAGGCGAGCGACCCGGAAGCCGCGGCCCGGCTCGGTCTTGCGGACGGCGAGCGTGATCCCCCAGAGACCGGCGAGACCCGTGGAGAAGACGGCGACCCACACCCATTGTTGATGAAAGCCGAACATGTGATGCCAGAGGTTAGGGAGATCCGGTCCGGCAACGACGTCCCGCTCCCGGTGCCTGCGGAGCCTGCGCCGGGTCTCGTCCTCGACCGAGTACTCCGGCGACGGCATCCACGATGCGCGCGACGACGTCCGGCTCACGGGCTCCGGTGGACAGCTCGAGCTGCACACCCGATTCGGCGGGGAGGTTGACGGGGTTGGCGGGATGCAACCCGCGGAGGCCACGCGGGATCTCCTCGAGGTCGGAGACGACGCGCAGCCCACCATTCGGCTCGATCGCCTCGGCGATGGCCGCCGCCAGCTCTCGATTCCTCCCACCGACGAGGACCGCGCTCTCGAGCCCCGGCCTGCCGAAACCGTGGACCGAGATCGCCACCCTGACATGGGCGACGAACGCCTCCAGCGCCTCGCTATGGGATGGGAGGTACTCGATCGAGGGAATGTGCCAGGCGAGGTCGTCCGGCTGGATCACCACATAGAGGCTGCCGCCGATCTGTTTCGCAAGCGCTGCAGCCGCGGAATCCGTCCCCGACTCCAGTCCGCCGTGCAGCGCCATCACACCGACCGGGCCCTCGAGACGAACGGTCTCGACGACGCCGGGACTAGCAATGAGCTGCGAGAGCATGACGCCAGGGTAGGAGGGTGCCGTTGGCTGGGACCCGGTGCCTGGGACGCAGTGCGAGCCTGGGACCCGCTGGCTGGGACGCAGTGCGAGCCTGGGACCCGCTGGCTGGGACCCGGTGGCCGAGACGCAGTGTGAGCCTGGGACCCG
>JBHHXA010000238.1:0-3018 GCA_046756805.1 Acidimicrobiia bacterium | reverse complement strand
TGAAGATCCGGTGCAGATAGCCGAGGGTGTGGCCGGTGTCGACGATGTCCTCGACGATCACCACGTGGCGGTCCGCAAGGGCGTGCCGCACATCCATCAGGAGCCGCACCGAACCCGCGTCTTCGCTCTCGGCGTCGCCGTAGCTCGACACGGCAATGAACTCGACCCGGTGCGGCACGGTGAGCTTGCGGGCGAGATCCGCGAGGAACACGAACGATCCCTTGAGCACCCCGACGAGCACGATCTCGCCGGCTCCCGCCAGGTCGCGATCGATCTCGGACGCAAGCTCGGCGACGCGAGCGGCGATCTCCTCCTCGGTGAGCAGCACGGGCAAGGCCTGTCCCATATCGGTGAAGCTAGCGGTCCGTCGCGCAACTGATGCCGCGGTGTCCCCCAGTCATCGGCGTCGTACGGCAAGGACGCAGGACGAAGGCGCACTCAGGCAATGCTTTGAGGCCGAGGACGTCGCCGGCCGTGTCGATGACTCGGAGAGACCGCGCCGCGATTTGGGCGACGGACCACCAGCGAGGCTCGTCCCGGATCCGGCGCTCCTCACCCCGATACGGCGAAGCTGAGCGCCACAGCTTCCCCAAGCGTGCTTGCGACAGGACGGCCGGTGGCCGCCAGCTCGGCCCGGTGATGCGAACCGGAGTCGACGAGCACGCACCGCACGGCGTTGGCATCGCAGGCGATGGCGTCGTCAACGGTGTCGCCGATCATCACCACGGCCGCGGGTGTGAGGTCGTGCCGTGCCCGCAGCGATTCGAGGTGGGAGGCCAGCAGCCGGGCCTTGGGCTCCCCCGCTCGGGTCCGGTTGCCCTCGACCAGCACCATGTGCTCCGCCACCCCGAGCGGGTTCACGGCGGCCACCAGCTCCTCGTGCCACCACATCGAGAGAACGGACTGGGTGGCGCCGCGGGCGGCGACATCGGCCAGAGCCTCCGCCGTGCCCTCCGCCAGCCCCGCGCCGTCCATCCGCTCCCGGTAGGCGTCGTGAAAGCGCTCGTCGAGGAACCGCCAGTCGTCGTCACTCACGATGCGCCCCAGAAGGCGCTCGTAGAAGATCCGCACGGGGCGCGTGTAGTGGTCGCGATAGCCCTCGGCGGTGATCGGCGCGGCACCGAGCTCGGCAAGTGTGACGTTCACCGCATCGACGACGACTCCGAGGTCGTTGAAGAGGGTGCCGTTCCAGTCCCAGATGACGTGTTGCACGAGCCCGAGAGCGTACCGCCGAACCCGGTGCGGGGGTACCCTTGGCTCCGCGCCTCACAGGACGGTCATGCGCAACTACCGGCTCGGAGACAAAGGACTCGACGACCGCCTCGCCGCGCTCGTCGCGGATGCCGTGGACGGTCACGGAGACCACGACCACGACGAGGACCTCGTCGCCGAGATGCTGGTGTCCGGCCTCAAGCTCCTGCGGGACGACACCGACCGGGGCGATCTCAAGCTGGTGAACAGCGCGCTGAAGGAGATGCGGTACTCGTTCGTGGTGTTCTCCAAGTACCGGGAGATCCCGAAGGTCACGATCTACGGCTCGGCGCGGACACCGCCCGATCACCCCAACTATGCGCTGGCGCGCGACTTCGCCAACACGATGGCGGACCGCCACGGGTGGATGATCATCACCGGGGCAGGTCCGGGGATCATGGAGGCCGGCAACAAGGGCGCAGGCCACCGGTACGGATTCGGGGTCAACATCCGGCTCCCCTTCGAGGCGGACGCCAACGAGTTCGTCGACGACAGCAGGCTCATCAACTTCAAGTACTTCTTCACGAGGAAGCTCATCTTCGTCAAGGAGTCCGATGCGTTCGCCCTCTTCCCCGGTGGTTTCGGTACCCAGGACGAGACGTTCGAGCTGCTCACGCTCATCCAGACCGGCAAGTCGGACATGCATCCCGTCGTGCTGCTCGAGGCACCCGGCACCGGGTATTGGGAGCGGTGGCTGGAACTCGTCGGCACGCTGGAGAAGCAGGGGATGATCACCCCGGACGACCGTTCGCTCTTCCTCCATACATCGAACGTCGCCGAAGCATGCGACGAGATACTCGGCTTCTACCGCAACTACCACTCGCAGCGCTATGTCGAGGGCCGCCTGGTGCTCCGGCTCCGCAACCAGCCGGGTGATGCGCTCGTGGCAGCCATCAACGAGGAATACTCCGACATCCTGACCAAGGGGACGTTCGAGAGAATCGGTCCCACCGATGCAGAGCTCGCAGACGGCGACAACGTCGACCTGTCTCGCCTCCGGTTCACGTTCGACCGAAGACACCACGGACGGCTCCGGCAGCTCATCAACACGCTGAACGAGTCCGTCGGCGAGAACGGGACCTCGTCCGGACGGTAGAATCTCGCGGCTATGCGGGAGATCCTTTCCGACCTGGTCGCCGAACAACAAGCCCTGGACCAGTTCCTCCAGGGGATTCACGAGCGCGACTGGAGGCGGAAAACGCCTGCTCGGGGTTGGACGATCCTCGACACGGTGAGCCATCTCGCCTACACCGAGACGTTCGGAGCGGACGCCATCGCCCACGGGCAGGCGTTCGTCGATGCCGCGGCCATCGAAGACATCGACGAGTGGACCGCTCGCGGCGTGCGCCGCGGCCGTGGCAAGCGCTACCAGGAGATCATCGAATGGTGGCGCCACGGGAGGGCCAGCGTGGTCGACGCCCTCAGCCGCATGGATGCACGGGACCGCATCCCGTGGGTCGTCAACGAGATGAGCGCCAAGGCGTTCGCCACGATCCGGCTCATGGAGACGTGGGCGCACGGCCTCGACATCAAGGCGACGATGGCGGACAAGATCCGGGAGCCCGAGGAGGGCGAGGACGACCCGCTCGCAGACACGCCGCGGCTGCGCCACATCGCATGGCTGGCGCACCGCATGCTCCCCTATGCGTTCAGCCAGGCGGACGAGGCGTATCCCGTAGGTGGGATCCGCGTTGAGCTGATGGGTCCCAAGTATGCCCGGTGGGTCTACGGCCCGGCAGACGCGGAGAACGTGGTGAAGGGTCTCGC
>JBHHXA010000237.1:0-3028 GCA_046756805.1 Acidimicrobiia bacterium | reverse complement strand
TCGAAAACCAGCTTCCTCAGGGATCTCGCGAAGGTACCCACGCTGCCATCGGGCGTTTCCTCGAGCTCCACGCCGCCTGGACGAAGCTCCAGGCAGAGATGCTCGCCACCCTGGCCCAGATCGGATCGGATGACGCGTTCACGTTCGAGGGACAGACCGGTCTCGTGGACTGGGTCGTCTTCGAGACGGGGGCGTTCCGGCGGACGGCCCGGGCGTGGATAAACACCGCTACGAGGCTCGAGGACCTGCCTCGGACCGCAGGCCTATTGAGCGCCGGACGGATCAGCTTCGACCATGCCCACACGGCCGCCAGGTTCGCCGAGCAAGCCGAGCCCGATCGCACGTTCGGCAGCGACGACGCACACTTCGCCGAGATGGCGCTTGCGGAGACAGCAGACACGATGCTGCGATCCGCAAGAGAGTCACAGCCACCGGCCGAGGGGCACGACCGCGAGCACCGCGACCGACGGCATCTGCGATGGTGGTGGGACCACGACTCGCTCATGCACCTCGATGGCTTGTTACCGGCCGGCGACGGGGCGGTCGTGGAACTCGCCCTGCGGCGGATCGCCGCCCGAGCGCCCCGCGACCCTTCGACCGGGCTCTACGAGGACGCAAATCACCGCCACGCCGACGCCCTCGTCGCCATGGCATCCGGCGTGTTGGGAGACGAAACCGCCGACCACGGGCCCGACCTTGCGACCGTGGTTGTCCATGTGGATGCCGACGCGCTCAGTGAGCGGGCTGCGATGGGCAGGCTCGACAACGGCTCCCTCGTCGGCCCCGACGCCGTCGACAGGCTGTTGTGCGATGCACGACTCAACGTGGTGGCCCACAACGAGCAAGGCTCATCCGTCGGTGTGGGACGGACCAGCCGTCGCATCCCGCACTGGCTGCGCCGCACACTCGAGGACCGTGACCGCGGGTGCCGCTTCCCGGGATGTTCTCGCACCCGGCGCACCCACGCCCACCACATCGAGCACTGGGCGCACGGCGGCTCGACCACGCTGGACAACCTCGCCATCCTGTGCGGCTTCCACCACCGCCTCGTCCACGAAGAGGGGTGGCGCATAGTGGGCCATCCGGATCGAGACCTTCGCGTGTTCGCACCCGCCGGCCATCGGATCACCCCCCGCCGCAGCTATCACAACGAAGCACCGGAGGCCGAGGACGAGCTGCTCATGGCCCTCGCCGACTCCCTTGCTGCCGGGCGCATGCGTGCTCCACCTGACAGTGACAGCCCTCAACGCAACCGGGACCCGGAAGAGCCAGTTCAGCGCCGGCGGCATCGAGCGCCCGCGGCCGAGGATGAGCTGTCGATGGCCTTCGCCGACTCCCTTGCTGCCGGGCGCATGCGTGCTCCGCCCTGACGGCGACAGTCCTCAACGCAACGGGGCGCCGAACGAGGCCAATTCGGCGCCGTCCGCATCGAGCGCCCGCATCGCAACGCCGCTCCCCGACAGCCATGTCCCGGGGTAGAGCGACGTGCGCCCTGTCACGCGCTGGAAGCCGATGGGCTGACCGAACCTCTCGTACGCCACCACCGACGTCTCATCGGGAAGAGCAAGCCACCATGCAAGATCGGTGCTCACTCCGGCAGAACCCCGGTCTTCGTCGACGGAGCCGCCGAATCCGAGGTCGAGGCCGATGCTCGACGCCACGTAGCGACGATCCCCGTGACCCATGAAGAACGCATAGACGGAATCCCACGGGTTCCGGAGCGGGGCTTCCCTGGCGTAGAGGATCACCGGCTTGCCGTCGAGATCACCCAGGTATACGACCGCACCGCTCACACCTTCCAGGGCGTCGGGGTCGAACGACCCTGGAGCGAACGACCGGTCGGGACCCAGACTTGACGTGTCGAACCGCGGCTCGGGTCCGGGCGCGGCCAGCCACACGGTCGGGCCATCTTCGAACCTGGCCACCGCACGGGCGACGGGTACGACCAGGCCCGCCACATCGACCTCGCCGCCGTGGACGGGGTCGGCGTCCGGTCGTTCGACGGCTCTCACGATCGCTCGCGTCACGAACGCTCCTGCGATGAGCAGCACCACGACGACGCCCAGAACACGGGCCGCGCGCAGCATGGGACGACCGCTGCGTCCCTCTCCCTCACCACCCGGCTCCACGAAACCGAGCATACGCCTGAGCGGCGTTCGGCAACCTGCGGGCCGGAGCCCGCTGCCTCACATGTTGCGCCGGTACTGCCCGCCGACGGCATAGAGCGCGCTCGTCATCTGGCCCAACGTGCAGACCTTGGCAGCATCCAGCAGCGCCTCGAAGAGGTTGCCGCCCGACACCGCCACCCGTTGCAGCCTCGCAAGCGACTCCGCAGCTTCCTTCTCGTTGCGCTCGCGGAACGCGGCGACCGCGTCGATGAGCCGATGCTTGTCCTCGTCCGTCGAGCGGACGATGTCGCCGGACACGACGAACGGCGAGCCGTCGGCGGAGAGGAACGTATTGACGCCGACGATGGGGAGCTCGCCCGACTCCTTCCGCTGCTCGTAGTAGAGCGACTCCTCCTGGATCTTCGTCCGCTGGTACATCGTCTCCATGGCCCCGAGCACGCCACCCCGCTCGGTGATCCTGTCGAACTCGTCCAGCACGGCGGCCTCGACCAGGTCGGTCAGCTCCTCGATGACGAACGATCCCTGGAGGCTGTTCTCGGTTCGGTTGAGCCCCAGCTCCTTGGTGATGATGAGCTGGATGGCGAGGGCCCTTCGCACCGAGTCCGTGGTGGGCGTGGTGATCGCTTCGTCGTAGGCGTTGGTGTGGAGCGAGTTGCAGTTGTCGTAGAGGGCGTACAGCGCCTGGAGCGTGGTTCTGATGTCGTTGAACCCGATCTCCTGGGCGTGGAGGGACCGACCCGACGTCTGGATGTGATACTTCAGCTTCTGTGATCGCTCCCCCGCCCCGTAGTGGTCGCGCATGGCCTTGGCCCAGATACGGCGGGCCACCCTCCCGATCACCGCATACTCGGGGTCGAGCCCGATCGGTGTGACGAGCCCGACCCCGGTGATCGCTACAC
>JBHHXA010000236.1:0-3038 GCA_046756805.1 Acidimicrobiia bacterium | reverse complement strand
GCCGCCGCGACCCGGAGCCGGGTGCAGGTGCGGGCTGCGCCGGATGTCCCAGCCGGCTGCGGAGCGCGGCGCGCTGCTCCGGGGAGAGGGATGCGATGCGCCTGCGGAGTCCGGCTCTGTCCGTCCTCCGGGGTTCGGCGGCGGCCGCCGGCTCGATGCCGGAGCCGAGCCTGGCAGCGAGTGCCCGGCGTTGGGAAGGGGAGAGCGCCGCCAGGCGATCTCTCAGTGTGGGAACTGCCGAGGACTCGCCACTGCCCGACGTGGCATTCTCACGGCGTCCGAGCCCGCCGCTGCGCAGCTCGCGCAGCGCGGCGAAGTCGGTCTTGCCGGAGGTCGTGAGCGGAAGGGCCTCGAGCCTCACGAAGCGGGCCGGGACCTTCGCCCGATCCAGTCGCTCGAGGAGAAACGCTCGAAGGTCGGTGGTGACCGGAGGCGACTCCGGCGTCACGAACGCGACGAGATGCGGCACCTTGCCCTCTTCGGTCACGGCGATCACCGCAGCCGACTCGATGTCCGGGCAGTCTTTGAGGTGGGCTGCGATCTCAGAGGGCTCGACCCGCAGCCCGAGGATCTGCACCTGGTCGTCGATGCGCCCCGAGATGACGAGCGAACCGTCCTCGCGGAGGTACCCGACGTCGCCCGACCGGTAGACGAGGTCGGATTCGTCGTCCGTGAATGGATTGGGGACGAAGACCTCGCGCTGAGCATCCGGCGCGCCGAGGTAACCGAGGGTGCCGGTTGTCGTCCGTAGCATCACCTCGCCGGGCCGGCCGACGTCGCACAGGTGGTCGTGCTCGTCGACGACGAACGCCTGACTGTACGGCCGGGGGAAGCCCACAGGCTGTGGTCCGGCGTGGGTGTCGGCCGGCACGATGCCGAACGTGATGGCCATCGTCGTCTCGGTGGGCCCATACAGGTTGACGATGTCGGCGTCAGGGCGCAACCGGCTGCGCCAGCGGTGCGTGGTGGTGCCGTACAGCATCTCGCCGGAGAAGATCGTGAGGCGAACATCTGGCAGAGGCACCGGGTCGCCTTCCCCCGACATCCAGACGTCGGCGTGCGAAGGCGTGACGTGTAGGACGGTGATCCGCTGCTCGGCGATCCACTCCTGAGCGGCGTCGGGGTCGAGCGGATCCGGCGGCACACAGATCGTGGCACCAGAGGTGAGCGGGGTGCATACCTCACGCAGCACCGCATCGAACGAGATGCTTCGCAGCAAGGCGACGCGGTCTCCCGGTCCGATGCCGAACCGGTTTCGCTGGAAGGCCGAGAACGCGCTCAACCCCCGCTGGGTGCCCACCACGCCCTTGGGGACTCCGGTCGATCCGGACGTGAAGAAGATGTACGCCGCCTCGTTCGGGTCGGCTTCGCCGGGACCCCGCTGTGCTCCAACGTCTCCCGCCAGCTCTTTGATCGCTCGAAGCTCGATCAGGACGTCTCCTTCGCGGGTGCCGCCCCCGACGGCTGCCGGTGCGCCGCGCAACATCACCACGTGGCGCGCGTTCGCTGCCGTGCACATCGTCTCCCTGCGACGACGTGGCAGGTCGCGATCGATGGGTACCGCCACGGCGCCGAGGTCCAGGGTGGCGAGGAGGGCGACGACGAACTCTGTAGATCGCGTGCCGACGAGCGCGACCGGCGTGCCATTCGTCACGCCGGCATGCGCGAGGCAGGCTGCGAAGCGGTCGATCCTGTCGACCAGTTCGGTATACGAGAGTGCGGTTCGCTCGTCTTCTATCGCCGGTGCCCCGGGTGTGGCTGCCGCGATCTCGCGGATGGTGTGCGTCACGGGCGGGTCCGTGGGCTCACCGAGCGGCACGGTCGGGTCGGGCAACGGGTGTCTGTGGCGGGCGGTTCCGTCGTGAGCAACCGCCTCTCCGGAGGTCATGTCCCCGATCCGGGGTCGCCCGGCGTCTCGAGCTCAGCAAGAAGGGCCATCGCTTCCTCCTCACCGAGTTGCCCGAGTTCTGCCAGAAGCGTGGCTATCTCGTCCTCGTCATTCGACGGGCCCTGCCCGTCCGGCCCGCTCGAGCCGGAGCCGGCACCACCGACCGCAGCCTGGTCTGGTGCATGTCGTGCCACGGCCTCGCTGAAGGTCTCGATCGTTGCGTTGGTGAAGAGCTCGGTGAGCGGTAGGTCGACCCCGATGCGATCCCGCAATCGCGACATCACGCGAATGGCGAGCAGGGAGTGCCCCCCGAGCTCGAAGAACGACGCACCGTCGGGAACCTCGTCGATCTCGAGCACCTCGGCCCAGATTGCCCTTACGGCGGCGTTGAGACCGGTTTCGGGTGTGGCGCCGCTCTGGTCCCTGCGGGGCCGGGCGCCGAGATCAGGCTCCGGCAATGCCCGTTCGTCGAGCTTGCGCGACGTGGTGCGCGGAAGCTCTTCGAGGATCGTGATCGCCGCCGGGACCATGAAGGGGGGGAGCCGGGACTGCAGCCACGTCGTCAACTCCCCGGCCTCGACTCCCGGTTGGCACACCGCGTACCCCAGGAGGCGAGCGACTCCGCCTGCACCGGGTCGCGCAATGACCGCACCGTCGAGGACCTGAGGATGGCTCCGCAGCGTCGTCTCGATCTCTCCGGGCTCAACGCGGAAGCCGCGGATCTTCACCTGGCGATCGAGTCGGCCCAGAAAAGCAATGTCACCGTTGGGCAGCCACGTCGCGAGGTCGCCGCTCCGGTACATCCGTGCGCAGGGGATCTCGCTGAAGGGATCGGGAACGAACCGCTCCGCCGTGAGGTCCGGACGGTTGAGGTATCCGCGCGCGATCTGCGAGCCGCCGAGGTGGAGCTCACCGGCGATGCCTATGGGAACGGGTGCGCCACGGTCGTCGAGGATGTAGGCCGGGCCGTTGGGCACGGGCCTGCCGATCGGAGTGCGGCGCATGGGTCGTTCCGGAGGAGAGGTGAGCTCGGTGCTGACCACCCAGACGGTGGCTTCGGTAGGACCGTATGTGTTGTAGATCCGGGGCCGTTCACCGACGTGGTCGCGCCATGCCTTGACGATGTCGTTGTGCACCGCCTCCCCCCCGA
>JBHHXA010000235.1:0-3179 GCA_046756805.1 Acidimicrobiia bacterium | reverse complement strand
GAACTCAACCCGCATCGCAGCTACCCGTCATCGGAGTGCACGACGTGCCTCTCGAGCGCGCCCACGGCAGGCCACGAATCGCGCCGCCGCCGGTGCCGCCGGGCGAGGCCGTATGCCCTCCGGGCCAGACGGCCTCACAGCTCCTCATAGACCTCCAGCAGCTTCTTGTGCTCGACCCCCCAGTGATAGCGGGTCGCGGCCGCTGCCAGCGCATCGCGATAGCGACCGGGCTGCGCGAGGATCTTCGTCGCCGCCGCCGCGAGTGCAGCAGGGTCCTCGGGGTCGCACACCTCTCCCACGCCGGTCTCGGTGACCACACGTCCGATCTCCGGCGAGTCGGAGCCTATGACCGGCACACCGGCCGTGATGTACTCGAACAGCTTGTTGGGCAACGAGGTGTGGTAGCTGACCGACGAGTTGACGATGTTGCACAACCCGGCATCGGCCGTAGCGGTATAGGCGAGGAGCTCGTCGTTGGGAACAGGTCCGAAGAACCGCACGCGATCTCCCAGACCCTCTCTCTCGACCAGTTCCTCCAGGGCGGGACGGTGGTAGCCGTAACCGATGACGACGAGTGCCACCCCCTCGAGCATGCGCACGGCATCGATGGCGGGCTCGATGCCGCGGTTCTCCTGGATCGACCCCTGGTACACGAGGAGCGCGGTGTCTGGATGCAGACCGACCGCGGCGCGGAGATCGAGCGGCACGACCTCGGTCGGTTCGGGCACGTTGAGCACGGCGACTGAAGGCTCCGGCAACGAACCGTACAACCGCCGGTTCCAGTCGATCCAGGACGGGCTCGCAACGATCAGGGCGTCCGCATCCGTCATCCACTTGCGTTCCTCACGCAAGGCACGCGATCGCTGCCGACTGGTCATCCGGCTTCGCTCCGTCTGTAGCTCGTGGCTGTCGTAGACGAGCTTCGCCCCGAGCCGCTTCTTGCACGCCACCCCGACCCCGAGCGTGTTGAGGTCGTGCGAGTGGTAGACATCGGCTGCCAGGGAGACACCCACCTTGGTCATCCTCTTGTCGATCGCCCACTGCGTGAGCCTGCTCCCCTGACGACCCAGGACCGACTTCGCAGAGCGGAACGTGAAGCGAGCGAGGCGGGCGACCGCGCGCAACAGGGGCGTCGTCACCGAAGCCCAGCCGCGGCTCCACCTCGTGGGACGAGCGTCGGGTGCGGAATCAGGTCGCGACGGAGTCGCATCGTCACCGGGTGTCGCCGTCGACGGTGAGCTGAACCGGCCCAGCTCACGCGCCTTTGCGGCGTCATACGGCTCACCGGTGAGACGGGCGTGCCGGGCCTCGATCGTGCCCGCATAGCGAGCCGCCACCCTGTTGAGGGCGGGAACACCGAGGCTGGAGCGGGGGATGCGCAGGACGTGGATCCCGTCCGGGGTGACCTCCTCCTGGGGCGTCACCTTGGGGACGCGCAGCGCGACCACGGTCACCTCGTGACCCGCAGCCAGGAGCGCCTTTGCCTCCTTTGTGACGCGGGCGTCGTATTCGAAGGAGTTCTTCACGAACATGCAGATCTTCACGCAACGCCTTCTAGGGACGGCGGAGCAGGCTACCCCGGGGAGGAAGCCGTTCGGCAAGTGCCGGGTACCATCTGCGCCCCATGCGGGTCTGCCTCGTCTCTCTCAACCGCTACCGCCATGACCGGCGCGCCCGGACCCTGGCCCGCAGTCTCGTTGCGGCCGGGCACGAGGTCGTCGTAGTGGCGTCCGGCACTCATGAGGACGGCGCCGTAGACGACGTGCCGGTGACCTACGTGCCGCCCCGCCTCCCGGTCGGATGGGGCACCGTAGGCAAGGTACTGCGACGGCTCCAGCCTCTCCGGGTGCGCACCTTGCTCCATCGGCGGCGCCTGGCCCGGGTGGCCCGTTCGACCGCGGCCGACCTGTTCTATCCGACGACCGCCGCGTGTGTTCCCATCGCATCGGCGGCAGCGGGGGACGCGAGCCTCGTTGCCCGGCAACCCCAGTGGCAAGCAGCAGGCCGGCGTGACATCGTCCATCTCGCACCGCACCGTTCGACCCTCAGCGTCTCTCCTTCGGGTCCGGGGCTCACGCTCGAGGTGACGGAGACCGGGGCATTGCCTGCTCCCGGTCGCCACGGTGGGCTCCGGATCGCACTCGCCTATCGAAAGACCGACAGCAACCCGGGCCGGTATCTCGAGGCGGCGATGCGGAGGGCGGGCATCACGGTGGACCTCCACACCACCGGGATCGACTGGGGGGCGTTGCCCGCGAACACAGACGGAGTCGTCTTCGTCGAGGGCCCGTACCCCGCGCTCCGCATCGAAGGCCGAAAGCCGGCGGTTCCCACCGCGATGTGGGTCCACCACGGCGAACACCACCTCTTCACGAACCTCCGACTCGTCGAGCGCTACGGCGCAGATGCGGTCCTCCTCGCACACAGCTGGCACCTGGCACATCGGTTCCCGGTGCCCGTGCACCGCTTCCCTTTCGGGGTCCCGCCCGAGCTCATCGACGGGTCGATCCCACATGACCGGCGTCGCTACGACGCGGCGATGGTCGGCGGTCAGCTGCACCGGCGGGGCGGCACGTACGCCAGGCGTCAGCAACTCGTCGACGACGTCGAGCAGGCGCTTGGGCCCGAACGGGTCGCCTTCGTGTCCGATGTGGACGCCGCGACCATGGCCTCGATCTACGGGGACGCTCGGATCGTCCTCAACGAGGGTGGCACACGGCACTATCCGATCACGATGCGGGTGTTCGAAGCGGTGGGAGCGGGCGCGGTGCTCCTCACCGACGACCTCCCCGGCACCGACGTCCTGTTCCGCCGCGACGAGCATTACGTGGTACTCGAGGACGATGTGGCCACCCAGATCACGGCCCTCCTCGCGGCCCCGGATCAACTGCAACAGATCGCAGCGGCGGGAAGGGACCACGCGATGGCGGCCCACACCTACGACCATCGCGTCGACAGGCTGGTCGCCGTGCTCGCGGGCACCTCCGGCACGGCAGGGAGCGACGCGGGGCCAGAGTCCGATCCGATGGCGGCCCTCATCGACGCCGACGTCGAGGTGCAACGCATCACACGAATCGGCGCCCCGGAACTCGACGAACAGCTCGCGAGCCGGGAGGTGTGGGACGTCGCCCAGGTCTTCGAGCGCCTCCATCCGGCGACGATGGAAGCGGTCGCGGTAG
>JBHHXA010000234.1:0-3223 GCA_046756805.1 Acidimicrobiia bacterium | reverse complement strand
CGACGGCGACGACGGCGACGGTGGCGTCCCTGCTGCGGAGCGCGGCGATGAGGGCGTTGCCGAGCGTCGACTTCCCGGCGCCCGGAGGGCCGGTGAGCCCTACGACATGGGCCCCGCCCGTTCTTCCCCGGATCGCCTGGAGCACATGGGGAGCGTCGGGGCGGTCGTTCTCGACGGCCGTGATCGCACGTCCGATGACCACTCGATCCCGCACGGCGATCCCTTCGCGGTAGTACGAGACGTCACCGCGATTCATGGGGCTTCGAGCACGCCGGTGCGCAGATAGCCGACGAACTCCCGGGCGATGGCGGCGGGTGCGGCACCACCGGGCCGGTACCAGGTGAAGCACCAGTTCATCGCGCCGAGCAACATCAGGCGGAGATGCCTCCGATCGGTCCCACGGGGGAGGTCGAGGTCCTCGATGACGGTGGTGAAGATGCCTTCGTACTCGTCGCGCATCTTCGTGATGAGCTCCTTCTCGGTGAAGTCCGCGGGGATGTCGCGCATGACGGCCTTGAACATGTCGCCACCTTCGAGCAGCGTCGTGAGGTGAGCAACGCACACCGCCTCGAGCTGCTGCCACCCCGGCTCGGTGTCGGCTACGACCCTTCCGACCGACTCGGTGATGAGCCGGAGCCCTTCTTCGTGGACGGCGACGAACAGGTCGTCTTTGGACCCGAAGTGGTAGTAGATCGATGCGGTTTGCATCCCCGCTTCCGCTGCGATGTCGCGCATCGAAGCCGCGGCGAACCCGTCACGCTGGAAGCATCGGGCGGCAGCCTCGACGAGCACGTGTTTTCTGTTGCTTCGGGTCGGTTCCGATCTGCCCATGTCTCAGCCCGACTCTCCTCGCGGGACGCCCAGGAAGTCGAACCAGCCGCCCTTGCTCTGCGGCTTCAGCCTGCTTGAGCCGAGGTAGCCCGCCGAGAAGACCTGTCTCGCGAGGGGCGGGATCGCGTATCGCTCCCCGCACGTCTCGTGAAGGTATTCCTGTGCGTGGTAGAAGGAGTCGAAGCTCGCAGTGTCGTCGAGGAACTCGAACACGCCCATGGGCCACCCGAGGCCGGTCTTGCACATCTCGTCGATCTCCGCAGGGCCGGCGACGCCGAGCTCGACGAGTCGGATGGCCTCGGCGAGGTAGTTGTTCACGAACCGGGTCATGAAGAAGCCCGGTGAGTCGCGCACGATCACCGGCTTCTTCCCGATGTGCTCGAGGAAGGTCGTGACCGAGCCCAGGATCTCCTCGTCGACAACGCCGCTGCGGGCGACCTCCACGAGCGGCATGACGTTCGCCGGGTAGAACCAGTGCGTTCCCACGAGCCGCGCCGGGTCCGGCATCGCGGCTCCCAGCTCCGAAATGAGGATGGAAGAGGTGTTCGTGGCGAACACCGCGTCGTCGGGGGCATGCCGAGCGGCTGCGGCGAGCACCGTGTGCTTGGTTGCGACGACCTCCGGCACCGTCTCGAAGACGAGGTCGGCATTTGCGAGACCCTCCTCGTAGTCGGTCGTGCCGCGGAGCCGGGCTCGAGCCGCACCAGCCTTCTCTTCGGAGATCCTTCCCTTTGCGACCCCGCGTGAGAGGCCGAACGGTCCCGATTCGACGAGACCCAGGCCGTGCTCGACGCTTTCGCTCCTGCGGGACACGATCACGACGTCCGCGTCGCTGCCCTGGAGACAGGCGAGGGCGATGCCGTGGCCCATGAGCCCCCCTCCGCCCAGGATCGCAATCGTCCGGTATGGCGTCGTCATGTGCGGACCCCGGCCCGACTCCGGATGGTCTCGATGGCGTCCTCTGCCGTCGATCCCGGTCCGAAGATCTCCGCGACGCCCTGTTTGCGAAGCTCGACTTCGTCTTCAGGCGGGATCACGCCACCGCCGATCACGACCACGTCGTCGAGACCGTGGTCGCGGAGCCCTTGGAGGAGATCCTCGAACACCGGCATGTGGCCTCCCGCAGAGCTGGAGATCCCGACGACCTCGACGTCCTCCTCGATCGCCGCGTCGATGACCTCGGACACGACGAGGAAGTTCGAGAAGATGACCTCGAAACCTGCCTCGCGCAGCCTCCGTGCGACGAGGCGCACCCCCCGGTCGTGGCAGTCGTGCGTTGGCTTGGCGAGGAGCACGCGGATGGGCCCGGTGTGCGTCTCCGGCTCAATACTCATGCGGCGCCCTCCAGCCGAGTGCATCCTTCAGCGCACCCATCATCTCTCCCGTCGTGGCATCGGCGGCCGCGGCTTCGATGGCTGCCTCCATCAGCTCACCGTCGCCGAGGTCTTCGTAGCCTTTCCCCGATAACGTCTCCGCGGCCTTGGCCAGTCGCCGCATCGCCTGCTCCCACCGCCCGGTGTCGCGTTCGGCCCGCAGCTTCTGGATGCGCTCGACGGCGATCCGCTCCACCTCCGGGTCGACCTTGAAGTGGGTGACGTCCGCGGGCTCGTCCGTGACATAGACGTTGCGGCCGACGATGGCACGGCTGCCAGCGTCGACGAGCCCCTGCCAGCGCTCCGCCGATGTCTCGACAGTCCTTCGGATCCATCCTGACTGTTGGGCTGCGACATAGCCCCCTTGTGCCTCGATCTCGTCGACCAGCTCCAACGCCGCATCTGCGATCTGGTCGGTGAGCGCTTCTACGTAGTAGGAGCCGGCAAGCGGGTCGGACACCGCGGTGATGTTCGTCTCCTCCTGGATGACCTGCTGGGCGCGCAGAGCCAGGGTCGCTGAATGCTCCGTGGGGATCGCGAAGGCTTCGTCGTATGCAGACACCTCCATCGCCTGCACACCGGACAGGGCTGCGCCGAGGGTGTGCAGCGTCGTCCTGACGAGGTTGACCAGCGGTTGCTGCGCCGTCAGCGATGCGCCGGAGGTGTGTGTATGGATACGCACGTGCATCGACTTCGGGTCTCGTGCTCCGAAGCGCTCCTGCATCGTCGTGGCCCAGAGCTTGCGCAGCGCCCTGATCTTGCAGATCTCCTCGAAGAAGTCGTTGGCCTGCGAGATCTGGAAACCGAATCGGGGAAGGGCCTCGTCGGGTTCGAGCCCCGATGCGACGCAGGCCCGGACCAGATCGATGCCGTACGCCAGCATGAGACCGATCTCATGGATCGCGGAGCCGCCCGCTTCCTCGACCCCGTAACCGAAGAAGTTGGTCGTGTTCCAGCGCGGCATGCGCTTCGTGCAGTAGTGGATGAGCTCGACGGCCAGCCTGTGACCCTGCGCGGGG
>JBHHXA010000233.1:0-3234 GCA_046756805.1 Acidimicrobiia bacterium | reverse complement strand
AGGGCTCGAGTGGAGGGGCGCTCGTCGACGGCGAAGGCAGCCTCATCGGCATCACCACCGCGGTCGGCGTGAGCGCGGTCGGCATCGAGGGGATCGGCTTTGCCACGCCCGTCGAGATCGTGCAGAGAGTGGTGGGCGAGCTGATCGCGGGCGGCGAGGCCAGCCGGCCCTTCCTCGGCCTCACCGGTTCGACCGCATTCGGAGACACCACCGATGGCGGCAGGCGCCCTACCGGTGTCGATGTCGATGGCGTCGAGCCCGGGTCGGCGGCTGCAGAAGCCGGGCTCAGGCCGGGTGATGTGATCACGGCCGTCGACGATCGCACCATCGACACGATGGATGAGCTGATCGCGCTGCTGCGTCGCTACCGCTCAGCCGACACGATCGAGCTGAGCGTGCTCCGTGGACCAGATGCCGTCGTGATGGTCGCGACACTGGGGAATCGACCGACGTGACCGTGGGGGTCAGGCATCGGTCGTCTCAGGCGCGGCGAGAAACATCTTGTCGATCTCGGCGTTCAGCTCCGCACCAACCAGCACGGCAATCGCGCTGAGATACACCCACAACAGAACGACGAGCGGAGCTGCGAAGATCCCGTACGCGGAGTCGCCTTCGACGAAGGTCGTCGCGTAGAAACGGAGCCCGAAGCTGCCGGCCGCCCACAGTGCCATCGCCAGCACCGCACCCGGCAGCTCCCACCTCCAGGGCGACTCCGGCTCCACGAGGTGGTAGATCCACGTGAGCACGACGAGGCCTATCGCGGCCACGACAGGCCAGTACAGGATCTGCCATGCGGTTTGGAACACTGAGCCGAGACCGAGTCCGTCTGAGAGGGCGGCGCCGGCTCGAGGTCCGACGACCAGGAGCGGGAGCAGGACGACCGCAGAGATGATGCCGGCGACGGTGAGCGCGAGTGCGACGACCCTCCGCTGCCACCAGTTGCGTTTCGGCGCCCGGTCGTATGCGATCGTGATCGCATCGACCACGACGCGAACGGCTCTGCTGGCCGACCACACCGCCGTCACGGCGCCGATGGTGAGGATGTCGAGCCTGCCCCGCTGCAACAGGCCGTCGACCGCGGGAGCGACGAGATCGTCGATGGTCGCCTCGCTGAGAAAGGTGGCCGCGGCATCGATGATCTCCGTCCTGATGTCTGCCGCCGTCTCGGGGCCGAGCCATCCCGTGACGAAGCCGAGGCTCCCGAGCACGACGAGAAGCATCGGCGGCAATGAGAGCACCGTATAGAACGAGATCTCGGCTGCCAGACCTGGTACGCGGTCTTCGAGGGAGTCGCGGGCCGTCCTCGCCGCCAGCGTCCGCGCCGTTGTCAGGGGACCCGGAGCGGGTTCCGGTCCAGGAGCTTCGGCCATCGGACCACGCTACCCGGGTGGAGCGTCACACGATCGGATGCGGGCTGCGCGGGAGGTCGATCCACGGCCCTTGCCTAGTCTGGATTCGACGAAGGGCAGCATGACTGAGCTCACGGCAAGCGTGCTGATTCGGCGGGACCCGGCAGACGCTTTCGCGTTCCTGTCGAACCCGGAGAACAACCCGACGTGGCAGCGCGGGATGCGGAGCTGCACGATCCAGACGGATCCTCCGTTCGGGGTCGGGAGCCGCTACGACCAGGTCGCAGGGTTCGCAGGCAAGAAGATCGTCTCCACGTTCGAGATCATCGAATACGTCGACGGCAGGCTCGTCGTCGGCACCACGATCGAAGGATCGTTTCCGATCACGTTCCGCCGCAGCGTAGAGGCTGAGCGCGACGGAGCGAGGGTGACCGCACGGATCACGGGCAACGAGGAGGGCTTCTTCGATCGCGCCAGCCGGCTGTTGCGTTGGATGGCGCAGCGGTCCGTCACTAAGGACTACAAGCGGTTGAAGCGCCTTCTCCTGACCCCGCGCACCGGTGATCAGTGCGAGGTGTGCTCCGGTTCGATCTCGCCCATGCGACCCGCCTGATAGTCCTCGAACGCCTGCACGATCTCGGCACGGGTGTTCATCACGAAGGGGCCGTAGCGGGCCACGGGCTCGTTCAGTGGTGCCGATGCGCCGATGAGCACGTCGATGCCCGCCGGTCCGGCGGCGATGGGGATGCGGCCCCCACCGGTGTCGAAGACGGCCATGGCGCCGGGCCGGACCGCCTGCCGGCTCTTGCCGACGTGCCCGGCGCCTCCGAAGGCGTAGACGAAGGCGATCCGGTTGGGGTCGAGCTCGTACTCCGTGGTCCGATCCGCATCGAGCCTGACGTGGAGATAGTCGATCGGCCAGAACGTGTCCGTCACTCCCCTCGTTCCGTAGCCCTGTCCCGCGATGATGACGGCCGTGCCACCGTCGAGGTCCACGGTCGGCATTGCCTCACGGGTCAGGTCCTGGTACCGGGGTCGGTGCATCTTTGCGGAGGCGGGGAGGTTGACCCAGAGTTGGAACCCGTGGACCCGCCCCCCGTCGCGCAGGATCATGTCAGACGGCATCTCCGAGTGGACGATTCCCGCCCCGGCCGTCATCCACTGCACCTCGCCGGGTGTGATGAGACCCACGTTGCCCACGGAGTCCTTGTGCTCGATCTCACCGTCGAGCACGTACGTGACCGTCTCGAACCCGCGATGAGGATGGTCGGGCGCACCTTTGGCCTCCCCCGGGGCGTTGTCCGCGGGACCCATCTCGTCGAGGAGCAGGAAGGGCCCCACGTGGTCGATCTGCGCGGTCGGGAACGGTCTTCGTACGAGGAAGCCCTCGCCTTCGAGGGCGCGCATACCCTGGATGATCGCCGCAGCGTCCCTCAGCTCTCGC
This sequence comes from Acidimicrobiia bacterium, assembly GCA_046756805.1. Taxonomy (GTDB): domain Bacteria; phylum Actinomycetota; class Acidimicrobiia; order Spongiisociales; family UBA5794; genus CAMYMC01. The sequence goes on along the minus strand of JBHHXA010000233.1, from coordinate 441 downwards.
ACCCCGCCCACGCGCACCTTCCTCCGAGGTAGTTGCAGGTTACAACTACTTCGAGGACCCGGTATTCCCCCGGTTCTCCGAGGAAGCCTGGAAGGAGGAGAGCCTTCGCCGTGTTCGAACTCACGACAGTGATGTCGGTATCGTGACAGTCGAGGCTCGGAGGAATCATGAACCTGCCAGACGCTGAGTTCAACACGGTGATGCTCATCGTCCGGTCGTGGGTCGGCATCGTCATGCTGGCGCACGGCATAAAGCACGCCCGCGGCCAGCAGAAGACGACGGGTTGGTTGAAGAGCATCGGCTATCGCCAGGCCGGCCTGCAATGGCTCGCAATGAGCGTCACAGAGATCGGCGTCGGGGTGCTCCTGCTCGCCGGCCTTCTGACGTCTCTGGCGGCCGCCGGCACCGCCTCGATCATGGTGGTGGCGTATCTGACGGTCC
>JBHHXA010000232.1:0-3339 GCA_046756805.1 Acidimicrobiia bacterium | reverse complement strand
GATCTGCACGGTTTCGGGGTCGGCCTTGTCTCCTATGGTGGCTATGGTCCCGTCCGCCGTCACCCTGCCATCGCGTATCAGCTCCTCGGCAGCCCTGCGCGAGCAGAGCCCGGAGCCTGCGATCAGCTTGTGGAGCCGTTCGATGACCCGGCCTCCACCCGGAAGGGCTCCTCGAGCGTCTCGACCACGGCGGCAGGCGGCACGTGATCTGCGAGGGGTGGCAGCTCTCCGATGGAGCCGATGCCCAGTTTCTCCATGAAGAGGTCCGAGGTTCCGTAGAGCACGGCCTGTCCCGGACCGGGAGCCCGGCCGATCTCGTAGATGAGCCCCCGTCGCTCCAGCGTGCGGAGCGCATGCTCGGAGTCCACGCCCCGCACCTCCGCCACCTGGCCCCGGGAGACCGGCTGCTTGTACGCAACGACGGCGAGCGTCTCCATCGCCGCCTTGGACAACCTCGTCGCTCGGTCCGTCTCTGCAAAGCGCTCGAGGTGAGCACGGGCGTCCGGATGTGTGTAGAGCCTCCAACCACCGGCGACTTCCCGCAGGACGATGCCTCGGCCTCCGGAGGCGAGATCGTCGCGCAGCGCCCCGAGCTGCTCCTCGATCTCCGTCCGCGGTCTCTCGGTCACTTCGGCGATCTCCGCGGCCCTGAGAGGTTCCTCAGCAACGAACAGGATGGCCTCGATGATCGACTTGAGCTCCATCAGACACTCCATTCACTGTGTGCTTCAACATCGGCGCCCGGGACGTGCTCCACCGCGATGGGCCCATCGTGGATCTCCTGCGCAACACGGACTACTCCCCATCGCGCAAGCTCCAGGAGAGCGAGGAAATAGGCCACGACCTCCACCGGCCGCTCGCAGTGGGTTACCAGGTCCTCGAAATGGGTCTGCACACCGTCTCCGATCCTGGCGCGGAGGTCGGTGAGGGCATCCTCGACCGACGCCAGGTCGAACTCGAGGTGGTCGAGATCGGGCTCCTCGCGGGGTTCGGCGAAGACCCGTTCCGCGAGCAGCGCGAACTCGGCGCGGGACACGGGGAGAGGGAGATCCCGCAGGCGGGGCTGAATGCCGGGATCGAGGCCGACCGAGCGTGGGACGAACCGGGCGTTCGCCTCGATGCGATGGTCGAGAACGGCAGCGACGTCCTTGAAGGTGAGGCAGGCGAGGAGCCGTGCGAGAAGCCGGTCTCGCTCTTCGGCCAGAGCCAGCTCCTCGTCGAGGTCCATGTCCCGGTCGTCGGGCAGCAGGTGCCGCGCCTTGAGCTGCACCAGGGTCGATGCGATGAGGATGAACTCGCTGGTGACCTCCAGGTCGAGGCTCCGCAGCGCGTCGAGATGCGCCAGGTACTCCGTGACGAGATCGGTGAGGCTCACCTCCGTGATCGCGAGCTGATGCGAGGTGATCAGCTGCAGCAGGAGATCGAGCGGTCCTTCGAAGACCCGGGTCTTGACCTGATAGCTCATGGGCGGGCCGGATGGTATCGGGGCGTCCCGGTAAAGACGCGCATTGCCCCCGTTCAGATCACACCCGAGGATCGGAGTGCGGCCAATTCCCCGGCATCGAAGCCGGCCACCTCCCCGAGCACCGCATCCGTGTCCGCGCCGAGCGCAGGCGCCGGGCGTATCGGTGTCCTCGGCACCGCACCAAAGCGGAGCGGTGATCCACCCGCGAGGTGGGTTCCCATCCCCGGTTGGTCGATCCGCTCGAAGACCGGGTTGCTCTCAGACAGCCTGGCGTCTCTCTCGATCGCACGACGCACGGTCTGATACGGGCCCCAGCAGACGCCGTGGGCGTCGAGCAACTCGCCGATTTCGTGGAGAGGGCGCCCGGCGAACCACGGCTGGAGAGCCGTCACGATCTGGTGTCGGGCTTCGAAGCGGGCGCCTTCATCCCTGAGGTCACACCCCAGGTCCCGCTCGATCTCCGCCATCTCCGTCTCCGAGGAGGTCGCCGTCACGAGGGACCGCCATTGACGAGGCGTGAGCGCCAGCACCATGACCCGCTCTCGGTCTCCGGTGACGAAATCGGTGCCGAATGTTCCGTAGATGTGGTTGCCGTACGCCTGCCGGTCGGCATCGTTGATCTCGACGTCCGCGGTATAGCCGAGGTGGCTCGTCGTGGTCATCGCCACGTCGGAGAGAGCCAACTCGACGAGCTGGCCCTCGCCGGTGGCGGCCCGATGCCGGTCTGCGAGAAGCACTGCGGTCGCGAGCCATCCGGCCGTCGCGACATCCCACGCGGGCAGCACCTGGTTGGTGGGCGATGCGCCGTCGCCGGTGATGAGCGGGAACCCAACGGCTGCGTTGACGGTGTAGTCGACCGCGATGCGGCCGTTGGGGCTGCCACGGAGCAGCACCATGATGACATCGTGTCGCAGCTCCCTGAGCTCTTCGTAGCCCAGCCATGCGGGCCCGATGTTGGTCAGCAGGATGCCGCGTCCCTCGCCGGCGGCGGTGACGAGCCGTCGCACGACCTGTCGGCCCTCGTCGGTCCGCATGTCGACGGCGACCGACCGCTTCCCCTTGTTGAGCCCTGCCCAGTACATGCTGTAGCCGTCTTCGGTCACCGGCCACCGGTGATGATCGAGGCCGCCCTCGAGAGGGTCGACCCTGATGACCTCTGCACCGAGCTGTGCGAGCGTCATTCCCGCCATGGGTGCTGCGATGAACGCCGAGACCTCCACGATCGTCAGGCCGTCGAGCACAGACCCTGGAGTACGTGGAGCCATGTGGCGGATCGTAGCTCCGGCGATCGGAGCGCCGGCGGTCACCGTCACGAGCGATGCGGGTCAGTCGGGGCCGTCGCTCTGCCTCCCGATGGCCTCTCTGGCAATGATGAGCTTCATGATCTCGGGTGTGCCGTCCCCGATCTCAAGACCGACGACATCCAGCATTCTGCTCGCAAATGGGAGGTCGGAGCCATAACCCGGCCAGCCGTGAAGTACGAGACACGCATGGATCGCATCGACCGCGGCTTTCGGTCCCAGCCACTTGGCCATGGCGGCCTCAGAGGTGTGGCGTCGCCCTTCGTCTGCGAGGCGGAGAGCGTGGTACGCGACGAGCCGCGCCGCATGCAGGTGGGAGAGGTGCTCGGCGATCTGAAACGACACTCCCTGGCGCGACGCCAGCGGCTTGCCGAACGTTTCTCTGGTTCGCACGTGATCGGTCGTCTCGTCGAGTGATTGCAAAGCGGCACCGACGCATGCGAGCGCGATGATGGCCCGGTTGAAGTCGAACGCGGTCATCGCAGCCCCAAATCCCGAGCCGGGGTCGCCGATCCGGTTCGTCGCCGGCACACGCACTCCGTCGAAGAACAGGGAACCGCGTTGCGTCTGGTG
>JBHHXA010000231.1:0-3375 GCA_046756805.1 Acidimicrobiia bacterium | reverse complement strand
CATCACCGCATACTCGGGCTCGAGCCCGTTGGAGAAGAAGAACGAGAGGTTGGGTGCGAAGGCATCGACATCCATGCCCCTCGCCGCGAAGTACTCGACGAAGGTGAAGCCGTTGGCGAGGGTGAAAGCGAGTTGGCTGATGGGGTTCGCCCCCGCCTCGGCCATGTGATAGCCCGAGATCGACACCGAGTAGAAGTTGTCGACGTCGTGATCGACGAAGAACTGCTGGATGTCGCCTTGCATCCGCAGCGCGAACTCCGTGGAGAAGATGCACGTGTTCTGGGCCTGGTCCTCTTTGAGGATGTCGGCCTGCACCGTTCCTCGCACCGCGGCCAGCGTCCGCGCCTTGATTGCCTCGTACACGTCGGGAGACAGCACCTGGTCGCCGGACGCGCCGAGAAGGAAGAGCCCGAGCCCGCCATTCGTGCCGGGGAGGTCGCCGTCGTATGCCGGCCGCGGCACCCCCCTGTCCTCGTAGAGGGCGGCGATGCGCGCCGCGACCTCACCCTCGAGCCCGTGTTCGGTGATGTGGCGCTCGCATTGCTGGTCGATGGCGGCGTTCATGAAGAAGGCGAGAATCATCGGTGCTGGGCCGTTGATGGTCATCGAGACCGACGTCGCAGGATCCACGAGATCGAACCCGGAGTAGAGCTTCTTGGCGTCGTCGACGGTGGCCATCGAGACCCCCGAGTTGCCGACCTTGCCGAAGATATCGGGGCGGGGCGCGGGGTCCTGCCCGTACAGCGTCACGGAGTCGAACGCCGTCGAGAGCCGCTTCGCCGGCATCCCCTCAGCGAGATAGTGAAAGCGCCGGTTCGTCTGCTCCGGCCCGCCCTCGCCGGCGAACATCCGCGTCGGATCCTCTCCGGTGCGGCGGAACGGAAACACGCCGCCGGTGAAAGGGAACCGTCCTGGGACGTTCTCCTGCCGCACCCATCGCACCCGATCGCCGCCACCGCGCAACCGGGGGAACGCCACCTTGGGGACCCTCGTATGAGCCATGGACTCCGTGAACAGATCCACGCTGATTTCGCTGTCCCGGACCCGGTAGGTCAGCTCGTCCGACCGATACGCGGACTCCAGCTCGTCCCACTCCTCGAGGATGCGGAGGGTGTCCTGCGTCAGGTCCCGAGCGGCTCGGCGCACCGCGTCGTCGATGGCAGCGGCTGCTGCATCGTCGTCCACCTCCGCAGCGGCGGCAACGAGATGCGTCCACAGCTCTGCGGCGTCCGCCTGCTGCTCGGTCTCTGTGTTGTAGGCCCGCACCGCATCCGCGAGATCGGAGAGGTACCGCACCCTGTCCCTGGGGACGATGACGGTTGCATCGCGATCGTCGATGGGAAGCTCGGAGCGCGAGGTGAAGTCGAGCGGAGAGCGGGCGTCGACCGCAGCCATCAACGCCTTGTAGAACCGGTTCACGCCGGGGTCACCGAACTGCGATGCCACCGTGCCGAAGATCGGTAGATCCTCCGGCTCCGCGTCGAAGAGCATGCGGTTCCTGCGGTACTGCTTCGACACGTCGCGGAACGCGTCGAGAGCGCCTCTGCGATCGAACTTGTTGATGACCACGAGGTCGGCGAAGTCGAGCATGTCGATCTTCTCGAGCTGAGAGGCAGCACCGTACTCAGGCGTCATCACGTACACGGCGAGATCCGACTGGTCCACGATCTGCGTGTCGGATTGGCCGATGCCCGACGTCTCGAGGATGACGAGGTCGTATCCCGCAGCTTTGACCAGGTTGACGGCTTCACCGACGTGCGGAGACAGCGACAGGTTCGGCTTGCGGGTCGCAAGAGAGCGCATGTAGGCGCGGGGATGGGTGATGGCGTTGAGTCGGATGCGGTCGCCGAGTAGCGCACCTCCGCTGCGACGTCGCGAGGGGTCGACGGAGACGATCGCGATCGTCTTGTCGGCGAAGTCACCCAGATACCGCAAGACGAGCTCGTCCACGAGTGACGACTTGCCCGAGCCCCCGGTGCCGGTGATGCCGACCACGGGGGCCGCGCTCGCTGCTGCAGCCTCGGCCGCCGCATCCAGCAACTCGCGGTGGGCATCCGGACGGTTCTCAGCCGCGGAGATCATCTCCGCAAGCAGCCGATCGTCCGACGGCGACAGATCACCCAGGGTGCCGGAGAGGTGCTCCCCCCTCGGGAAGTCGGCCTCGGAGAGCATGTCCTCGATCATCCCCTGGAACCCCATCCGGCGCCCGTCGTCGGGGCTGTAGATCCGGGCGGTGCCGTTGCGAGAGAGCGCCTCACCCTCCTCGGGGAGGATGGTGCCGCCACCGCCACCGAAGACACGGACGTGGTGGCACCCCCGCTCGTCGAGGAGCTCGCGGACGTAGTGAAAGAACTCCATGTGGCCGCCCTGATACGACGTCACCGCAATTGCCTGCGCGTCCTCCTGGATGGCGGCCTGCACGATCTCGAGAGCAGATCGGTTGTGACCGAGATGAATCACTTCGGCGCCGTTCGCCTGGAGGATGCGCCGCATGATGTTGATGGAGGCGTCGTGACCGTCGAACAACGAGGTCGCGGTGACGAAGCGCACCTTGTGCTCGGTGGTGAACGACGCGGCTGCGCTGGGTGTATCCACGACATGGAATGGTACCGACCACCTGCGCCGACGTTGTCAGGCACGGATCCTCGACGAGCAACCTCCGGCGCCGGCACTACGATCAAGGTTGTGACAGCGACACCGTATCCCGCGGATCTCGACCGGTTCCTCATGCCGACGTACTTCATCGACTTCGACGATCCGAATGTGCGCGACTACGCAGCGGATCTCGTGCGAGGCGTCACCGGCGACATCGACCGGGCCCTCGCCATGTTCTATCCCATTCGCGACGACGTGCTCTACTCCCCGTACGGGATCGAGGCGAAGCCCGAGACGATGACGGCGAGCCACACGCTCAAGACCAAGAAAGGCTTCTGTGTGCAGAAGGCCGTCCTCCTGGCTGCGGCAGCCAGAGCCTCCGGAATCCCGAGCAGGCTCGGGTACGCCGACGTCAGGAACCACCTCGCGACGAAGCGGATCCTCAAGCTGATGGACACCGATCTCTTCATCTGGCACGGCTTCACGGAGCTCCACCTCGAGGAGAAGTGGGTCAAGGCCACACCAGCATTCAACATCGGCCTCTGTGAGCGGTTCGGCGTGCTCCCCCTGGATTTCGACGGCCGCACCGACTCCGTCTTCCATGCCTTCGACAGGGATGGCAGGAAGCACATGGAGTACGTGAGGGACCGCGGCTGGTACGCAGACCTCCCGTTCGACGAGATGTTCGACGACTTCGAAGCTACGTACCCCGGCTGGCCCGATGGGGAGCTGGGAGCTGCCACGGATTTCCACAAGGAAGCCGAAGAGGAGAACCAGACT
>JBHHXA010000230.1:0-3384 GCA_046756805.1 Acidimicrobiia bacterium | reverse complement strand
CAGCGTGTACTGCACGCCCGGTTTCGTCGCTCCCCGCTTCTTCGACTGGACGGACGAGAGCAGGGCCACGTGGTACACGGCAGTCCCAACCATGCACCAGGCGATCCTGGATCGAGCACCGGACCACGCAGACATCATCGCCCGGTCCCAGCTTCGCTTCGCTCGCTCCTCCTCGGCCTCGCTCGCGCCGCAGGTCATGGCCCGTCTCGAGGCGACGCTCGGCGTTCCCGTCATCGAGGCCTACGGCATGACGGAAGCCGCTCACCAGATGACATCGAACCCGCTTCCGCCCGATGCGAGGAAGCCCGGGTCGGTCGGTCCTCAAGCCGGGCCCGACGTGGCCGTTATGAGTAACGACGGGAGTTTCGTCGCCGCCGGCCAAGAAGGAGAGATCGTCATCCGCGGGTCCAACGTGATGGACGGATATGCCGCGGCCGCCCACGTCAACGAGGCGGCGTTCCACGGCGGGTGGTTCCGGACGGGCGACCTCGGTCGACTCGACGAAGACGGCTACCTCACGATCTCGGGACGGATCAAGGAGATCATCAACCGTGGCGGCGAGACCATCTCGCCACGCGAGATCGACGAGGCACTCCTCGAACACCCCGGTGTAGCCCAGGCGCTGACGTTCGCGGTGCCGGACGAACGCCTCGGCGAGCAAGTCGCGGCGGCAGTCGTGCCGGCCGCCGGATCCCGGGCTTCGGAGACCGATCTGCGCCGCCACGTCTCGAACCGGCTGGCGACCGCGAAAGTGCCGCGCCGCATCGTCTTCCTCGACGACATCCCCAAGGGTCCGACGGGCAAGCTGCAACGCATCGGCCTGGCGACCCGGCTCGGTCTCGAGAACCTCGACGGGGTGGTGGACGCGGCAGTCGCGCACACGGCACCCCGCACCGCAGCCGAGACCTTGCTGGCCGGGCTGTGGACCGAGGTGCTGGGCCTGGCCGAGCCCTCCGTCCACGATCGGTTCCTCGACGTCGGCGGCGACTCCGTGCTCGCGACGCGGCTCATCGCACGGGTCGACGCTGCACTCGGTTTCACGCTCGACATGATCGAGTTCTTCGACCGCCCGACCATCGCCGAGCAAGCGGCATTGATCGAAGACATGCTCCTCGAAGCCGAATCACGACATGGTCGATGAGCTGAAGAGGGGCAACGACCGGGCCGCTCACCTGGAGCGGCTCCTCGCCGAGCGGCTCGATCAGCACGCCGGCGGCATCCCCCGCCGCGACCGCACTGCGCCGGCGCCGTTGAGCTTCGTTCAACACAGCCTGTGGGTGCTGTGGAAGATCTCGGGTGGTGCCACCTCCGAAAACCGACCGACCGGGATGCGGTTGCGGGGTCCGCTCGATCTCGAAGCGCTCGAGCTCGCGTTGAGCGAGCTCCTGCGCAGGCACGAGGTACTCCGCACCACCTTCCCCGAGGTGGATGGCTCGCCCGTGCAGGTGGTACATGAGGCACGGCCGGTCGCGCTCGAGATCACCGATCTCAGCAGGCTGCCCGAGAGCGAGCAGGAGCGTGAGGCGCGGGCCGCCGCGACGCGGCTCGTGGTCGAGCCGTTCGCCCTCGACGCCGAGCCCGCATTCCGACCACACCTCATCCGGCTTGCGGCGGACCACCACCTCCTCGTCGTTGCGCTGCATCACATCGTGTTCGATGGCTGGTCGGAGCGGGTGTTCCATCACGAGGTGGCCAAGCTGTACGAGGCGTGTGTAGCCGGCGCACCCGATGACTGCCTGCCGGAGTTGCCGGTCCAATACGCGGATCATGCCGCTTGGCAACAGAGCCGGAGCTCCGACGAGGAGATGGACGATCACCTCGCGTTCTGGATGGAACGCCTCGGCGACCTCCCCGACGATGTCGAGCTCCCTGCCGACATCGCCGTTCCCGACGCCGTCGATGACGGAGCCGTGTTCACCTCCCTGCCCGAAGGCCTAGCTGCCGCCTTGAAGGCGTTCGCGAGAGAACAGGGCGTCACGCCTTTCATGGTGCTCCTCGGCGCTCTCCAGATCCTCGTTTCCCGTCTGTCACGCGAGCGGGATCTGATCATCGGCGTTGCGACCGCCGGTCGCGACCAGCCCGAGACGGAGGCGCTCATCGGGTGCTTCATCAACACCCTTCTCGTCCGCTCCACGTTCGCCGGGGATCCCACCTTCCGCGAGGTCGTCGGCGGCGCCCGCGACTCGCTGTTGGGTGCCATGGCCCACGCCGACCTCCCCTACTCCCGGGTCGTGTCGGAGTTCAGACCGTGGGGAGGTCCGGTCCAGGGCCCGCTCTACCGGGTGCACTTCCAGATGCGGAACTTCCCCGCCTTGCCTGCCGTCGACAGCAACGGGCTCGAGATGGAACCGTTCCGTGTCGATGACATCATCGGTGGTCACGACCTCGCCGTTCGAGCTGACGACGTCGGCGACACCATCCACCTCGAACTCGCGTTCGACCACACCAGGTTCTCCAGGGAGACCATCGAGCGCTGGGGACGGTGCTACCTGACGATGCTCGAAGCTGCGATCGCCGACCCCGGCTTGGTCGTATGGGACCTTCCCCTCCTCGACGAGACCGACCGCCACCACGTGGTCTTCGAGCTCAATCAACCCTCCCGCACCGCAGGGACCGGTCCGCTCCCCCACGAGCGGTTCGAGGCCTTTGCAGCAAGAGAACCCGAGGCACCGGCGTACATCGAGGGCGATCGCACCTTCACCTATGCCGAGCTCAACTCGATGGTGAACGCGATAGCCCACGCGCTCCTCGAGCGCGGAGTGAGCCGGGAGCAGCGCGTCGCCGTGTACATGAGCAAGGGCGCCGACGTCACCGCCGCCATCCTCGGCATCCTCAAGTCGGGAGCGGCCTACGTGCCGATCGACGTCACCGTGTCCCGTGAATGGCTCGCGTCCATCGTGGAAGACGCAGACCCCGCGGTGATCGTGACCTCGGGCGCTCTCGCAGACGAGTGCCGGCGGCTGGGTCCCGCGGTGGTGGTGGTCGAAGAGGCCATCGCTCAGGGATCCACCGCGAATCCGGGCGTCGCCGTCGCTTCCGACGACCTGGCGTACGTCATCTACACCTCCGGGTCCACGGGCAAGCCCAAGGGCGTCATGGTCGAGCACCGTCAGCTCGCGGAGTTCATACGGAACCACTCCGAGATGTACGACCTGGGCCCGGGCGATCGCACCGTGCAGTTCTATGCGATCAGCTTCGACGGGTCGATCTCCAACTTCATGTCACCCCTCGCCGTGGGAAGCGCCGTCGTGCTCCGCGACGACGAGGCGATGGGAACGATCGAGCGCTTCCTGGAGTGGTGCTCCGAACGGAGCATCACGCATCTGCTGCTGCCGACCAGCTTCTTCCACGAGCTCGCCAGAGCGGTGGTCGAGCGATCCCTGG
>JBHHXA010000229.1:0-3452 GCA_046756805.1 Acidimicrobiia bacterium | reverse complement strand
ATTCCTCGGATGCTACCGCCTGCCTGCGTCACACGATTCGGCCGCCACCCGAGTAGAGGTTGAAACCGTCGTCGCGCAGAAAGCCGATGACGGTGAGCCCGAGCTCCTCACCGAGCTCGACGGCGAGGGACGAGGCTGCGGAGACGCCGCACACGACGGGGATCCCGGCAACGGCTGCCTTCTGCACCATCTCGAAACTGACCCTGCCGCTCACGAGGAGCACGACCTCCCCGATCGGCCATCGTTGGCGCGCCGCCGACCCCACGAGCTTGTCGACGGCGTTGTGTCTTCCCACGTCTTCACGAACGCCGAGCAGCGTGCCGTCGCTCGTGAACAAAGCGGCCGCATGGATGCCACCCGTCGCGGCGAAGCCGGGCTGGGCCGCGAGCATCTGCTGCGGCAGCGCGAGCAGCACGTCGCGGTCGACGACGGGACCCGCCGGTGGTGCGGGCGCCGCCACGCGGACCGCGTCTATGGAGGCTTTGCCGCACACCCCGCAAGAGGAGGTCGTGTACGTGCTCCGTCTGAACTGCTCGGGGTCGACCGCGACGCCTTCGGCGAGCTCGAGATCCCAGCGATCGCCGTCCGCACCCGATGTCCTCTGCCGGACCGCCGCGATCTCGGAGGGATCGAGGACGATGCCCTCGGTGATGGCAAACCCGAACCCGAGATCGGCGTCATCACCCGGCGTTCGCATCAGCACCGCGATGGGCACGCCGCCGAGTCGGAACTCGATCGGTGCTTCGCCGACCAACGTGTCCATGGCGACGACCCGGCCACCCGCAGCCACCCGCTCGATCTGGCGATGTGATTCAGAATCCACGGCGCAAGGTTAGGAACCGGGCCGCAGCTCAGAAGACGTCGAGATCGCGGCCATATGCGAGGTCTCCGTCGTACACCCCGGCGATCTCGTCGAGCAGGTCGCTCTCGTCCGCATGCCAGAGCAGCTGATGCGTCACCACGAGGAGGCCGGGTTGCACCAGTGTGGCGATCCTGCCCAGCTCGGTCCCGGAGGTGTGCGACGCTCGATGGTAGGTCTGCCACGTCGCAGGCCTCGCCGCGAGACCTCGAGACGCATAGACCTCGTGAACGAGGACGTCGCAATCCCGGTACGCCTCCTCCATCGCCGCAAACGGTCCGGTGTCCCCTGAGATGACGATGGTGGGGCCCGCAGCAATGCGCACCCGGTACCCGAACGCAGGATGGGGCCCATGGATCTCCGGCACCCAGTCGCCGTGAGAAACGGGGAATGCCTCGATCGTCACCCTGTCGTCCCGAAAGGCAGCTCCGGGCATGAGGTCGTGGCCTTCGATCTCGTGTCCGCGCTCTGTGTGCGGTTCGCTGAAGCGACGTTTGGCGACATCGGCTTCGTAGGCAGCAGCGACGTGTCGCACCATCCGGTCCGTTCCCAGCGGTCCGTGGACGTGGAGGGGCTCTTCTCTGCCGAACATCCACGGGGCGAGCATGAGTGAGGGAAGGCCCATCGTGTGATCCGAGTGCAGGTGGGTGAGGAACGCTCTGGTCACCCCGGACATCGCCATGCCGGCGATGCCGCGGTGGTGCGCCTCGGAGAGACGGACGGCGACACCGGGTCCGAAATCGAAGAGGTACGGCGCACCATCGACCACCAAGGCGGTCGCAGGGCCGCTGCTCGACGGGTCGAGACGGGGCGTGCCGGTACCGAGGAGGACGATCCGCACATCCATCGCTCCCCCTCAGAAACGCCGAATGACGAGTCCGGCCCTGACCTTCGGCCTGAACCACGTCGACTTGGGTGGCATCACGCGCCCTGCATCCGCGACCGCCATCACTTCCCTGGTCGAAGGCGGGTGCAGTGCGAAACCGACCACCGCACCGTACCGGGAGAACTCGCCGAGACCGGCAGGCCCCGGGATGTAATGCAGTCTCGGGTCGGCCCGCGGCTCGGATACCCCGAGCATCGGTCCCAGCACCTGGCGCTGGAGCACGACCGCGTCGAGGCGGGAGTAGACGTCGTCCGTCGGGCTCACAGGAAGATCGAGCCGGTACCACCGGTCCTCCAGGAACATCGCCACCACACCGGGCTCCCGCGGCTTTGCCTCGTCGTCCCAGGGCACGGCGAGCTCCTCGACCGCACACACGGCGGTCAACGTGGCAAGGAACTCGCCCGGCGTCGGTCCCCCAAGGTCCGACAGAGCGCGGTGGTAACCGTCGAGGGCGAGCTGGCTCTCGGCGTACAGGACGGCCGGGTAGTAGTTGTACTCCTCGAGTCCCGTGTGCGTCGGGTTGGATGCAGCCTCGGCTGCGGCCAGCCTGGCGGCGGCAACCGATCGATGGTGCCCGTCGGTGATGTACAACGCGTCGATGGCGGCGAGCCGTGACTCCAGCCGCTCCACCGGATCCGGCTCATCGACGACCCACAGCCGGTGACGGTGTCCCTCCCCGGACGGGAAATCCAGCGTGGGCTCGCCATCGCCCATCGCGGCATCCAGCTCTGCGGCGAGGGCCGGATCGTTGCGGTGCGCCATCGCCACCGGATCGCTGTGGGCGCGCACCGTCTTGAGATGGGCCAGCACGAGATCCTCGGTCTCCCGCCGCGTGTCCTCGTGGCGTCTGATCTTCCCTTCGCCGAGCCCCGACGCCGCGACTTCAGCGATCACTCCAACATGGGAGCGCTCCGCCGCATCGACCCGGTACACGTAGAACGCCCGGGCCGGTTGGTGAATGAGCGACCCGTCCCGGACCATGCGCCGCAGCTGCGCCCCACCCCCGGCGTCCGCGAATACGGGGTCGCTGGCGCCCTCCGAGGTGTCTATGGCGCTGCGCAGCACGTGGAGGATGGAATCCGGGTTGTCCGCAGCAAGCCGCTCATAGCTGTCTGTTGTGATGCTGGCGAGGGGCGGCGCGGTGATGCCGGCAGCAAGATCGGGACGAGGTATGTAGGCGCGGAAGGGCCGCACCAGAGGCTGTGCGCTCTTCACGCTTCCCGCCGACACCGCGATCACGTGGTCGAGACCCGCGATCGCGTTGAGCGTGGTCGAATCCGGCACGTGGGAGACGTGGATAGCCGCTGACGCGGCCCGGGCCCCGGCGAAGACCGTGTTCTCCATCTGCTCGACGTTGAGATCCGAACGGCGCAGCACCTCGAGGACCCCTGCGAGGACACCGACCCGGTCCAACTGGCGCACGATGATGACGGACAACCCGACGGGCTCGGCCTCGAGGTTGACCGCGTTCTCGACGGATCCTCGTGCGAAGCCATCGACGATGACGACCACCTGATCCGCGATCGCAAGCTGCGCCTGCTCCGTGCTCGCCCCGATGTGATGGGTGCCGTACACGTTGGGATGTCCGGCGAGCGAGGAGTCGAACGGCCCCGTGGACGATCCAGGCTCGCCCGGATACACGTCGAGACCGACCCTGAGATCCTTCTCCTCGATGGCCTCGAGCAGCGCAGCCTCGTCGATGAGGTC
>JBHHXA010000228.1:0-3630 GCA_046756805.1 Acidimicrobiia bacterium | reverse complement strand
GACCCGACGGTTGCGTGGCGCTCAGGATCACCTCCCCGCCCGACACCGTGGGGAAGGACTATGACGGCGATCTCAGCCTCGACGAGTACCTCGGGCTGCTCGAGCGGGTCCTCACAGAGACGTACCGGGTGCTTGAGGCGGGGGGACGGGTGGCGGTCAACGTCGCCAACCTGGGCCGCAAGCCCTACCTGCCGCTGAACCACCACGTGGCGCGCATCCTCACGGACATCGGTTTCCTGCTCAGGGGGGAGATCATCTGGCAGAAGGCGAGGAGCGCCGGAGGATCCTGCGCGTGGGGCTCGTGGCAGTCGGCGAAGAACCCCACCCTGCGGGACATCCACGAGTACGTCGTCGTGGCGTCGAAAGCGAGCTACCGCCGCGTCCGTGCGGGCTCCGACACTATCGGGAAGGACGACTTCCTCGCGGGGACGGTGTCGGTCTGGGAGATAGCACCCGAGTCGGCGCGGCGTATCGGCCACCCCGCACCGTTCCCGATCGAGCTCCCGCGGCGGCTCATCGAGCTGTACAGCTTCGAGGGTGATCTCGTCCTCGATCCCTTCATGGGAGCGGGTTCGACCGCGGTGGCAGCAAGGACCACCGGGCGACACTACGTCGGGTACGACACCGACCCGGAGTACGTCGATCTCGCAGAGCGCCGTCTGGCGGGCACCCCGATCGTTGTGGGATCCAGGCAGCAGGAATGACCCCGGAGACGCACGGCGACAACATGGTCGGAGCCGTGCTCGATGCGGTTCCGTTCCTCGTCACGGGCCTCGCCGTTGCGCCCCTCCTCTTGCTCGTCCCCAACAGCGGCACCCCCACCGTCCGACTCATCACACATCTCGCTGCGCTGGTGGCTCTCGGGCTCATCCTCGCCTTCCGTCTCGCACCACGACTCGACCAGCCGTTCTTCGCGCACAGGGGATGGGCACCTCGTCGCGAGAGCATCGGGACCGGGATCGCCCTCGTCGTCGTCGTCACAGGAGTCGTGGGACTGGTCACGCTGGCATCGGCGGCGGCCCTCCGGTTCGATCCGTCGCTCCAGTTCCTCCAGCTGCTGTCCGCGCTCGATATCGCATGGGCGGGGGCTGCGATGGTCGTCGGCGCAAGGCATCTCTGGGGCAGGACGGCCTCCGTGGTCTCGGGGGTCGTGCTCGGTGCGGTATGCGTTGCATCCATCTGGAACTATGTCCGCATCGTCGGCTACACGAGCGATGGGGGCTGGCTGGTGGACGGATCGCGGCTCATGACGCTCGTGATCCCGCTCGACACGCTCGCGGCCATCGTGGCAGGGGCGGTGCTGCTGGGCGCAGCCGTCAGGGTGTCAGCGAACCGCGCAGGCCAGTGACCAGTCGTACGTCTGCCATGTGATCGCGGGTTGCTCTTCGTCCAGCCACCTCACGACCTGGGGGTCGAGCCACGTCCTGATCGCCTTCACGACGCTGCGTTTGGTCGTCGGAAGCCACGTCGGCATCCGATGGGGGCGTGCGAAGTCTGCGCCGTACCAGAGGAAGATGCGCGACAGCGACAGGACGCCTGCCGCACGATCCACATGGGCGCCACCGTGACGGAGGAAGTTCGACATCTGGTCCCCGAGTTGCGCGTGCACGGTCGGACCCCGGTACGGTTCGTAGCGCAAGGTCGGGCATGAAGCAGACCCGCATACGAGGGCGGCGTGGAATCTCGGATCGCGGAACCTGCGGATCTTGGCGTGCTCGATCTCCTCGAGGGAGAGCGCTTCGCCGGCGACCGTGGCCCACTTTCTCGAGAAGGCTCCCGGTACCCGGAGGACGGTGCCCTCGGCCTGGTCGTACGTGTCTGCGGCCAGGTCGAGCGCCCCGGCGTTGTAGAGGTTGAGCCAGAGGGCGAGGGCCTCGTCGCGATTCAGGTCGTCGGGGTCGACGTCCTCGAGCTGCTTGCGGTATGCGCTCAGTTCGGTCCGCAGCTCGGGCAGCGCCGGCACGCCGCGTGTGCGGAGGTCGTCGAGGATCGGTGAGAGAGCGTCGTGATCGACGGTGCCCGTTCCCCGGGGGTCTGGATGTTTGCGCCGCATCGCACGCAGGACCGACCAGGCTACGCGGATGGGGTTCGGTGATTCGCTGCCCATACCCAGGGGCAACGACCGACCGCTTCGAGATGTTCCCCTGCTGTTGCGAGGGAGGACGGGTCAGGACGCCGGGGCGGGGGTGTCGACGGGCGCCGAGGCCGCCTCGTCGTCCATGCTCATGGTGGCTTTGCCCTCCTCGAGTTCCGCCTCGGGCGTGCTACCGGACCGCAGGAACAGGAACCCGGCGATACCGGCCACGCCCGAGCCGATGAAGATGCCGGTCTTTGCGGAGTTGGTGAGCAGCTCGGCTGTGTAGGCCAGCTCCGTGATGAACAGGGAGACGGTGAACCCGATTCCCGCGAGAAGGGCCAGCCCCACGATCTGCGTCCATCCCGTTCGCTTCGGCAGCTTGCCGATGCCGGTCTTGACGGCGATCCACGTCGCAGCGGTGATTCCCACGAGCTTGCCGATC
The DNA here is from genome assembly GCA_046756805.1 of Acidimicrobiia bacterium. Classification (GTDB taxonomy): domain Bacteria; phylum Actinomycetota; class Acidimicrobiia; order Spongiisociales; family UBA5794; genus CAMYMC01. The sequence continues at coordinate 1,111 of JBHHXA010000228.1, read as the reverse complement.
ACGAGACCGAATGCGACACCCAGGGTGACCGGATTGGTGAGGAGCTCTCCGGTGTCCATGTCCGTGAACCGGACGCCTGCGTTTGCGAGTGCGAAGACCGGCACGATCGCGAACGACGACCACGGGTGAAGCACCCGTTCCAGCCGATCCAAGGGAGCCACCGACTCCCGCGCCACGAAGGACAGGTCGAGGGCGCTGGCGTCGATCCGCTCCCTCTTTCGCGGAGCGGCGGCGTCCATCTCGTAGGTTCCCACGATGAGACGGGAACGGCGGATGTAGCTCTCGTCCGAGTAGAGCGGCAGGGCGGGCGTCAAGAAGCCCAGGGCGACCCCGGCGAGCGTGGCGTGCACACCGGATTCGAAGACGAAGAACCAGACGGCGACGCCTGCGACTCCGTAGAACAGCATGCTGCGGATCCCGACGCGGTTGGCCACCGAGACGAGGAGCAGGCCGGCGATGGCGGCACCGAGCCATACGAAGGAGAGGTCCGAGGTGTAGAAGATGGCAATCACGGCGATGGCGCCGATATCGTCCGCGATGGCGAGGGCCAGCAGGAAGAGCTTGGCTCCGACGGAGACCCGGCGTCCGAGCAGCGATACGACGCCGACCGCAAAGGCGATGTCGGTCGCCATCGGGATACCCCAGCCCCGAGCCGCCTCGCCGCCTGTGCCGGCGGCGAACGCAGTGAAGATGAGCGCCGGGATGAGCATGCCTCCGAGGGCCGCAACGGCAGGGAGGGCGGCACGCTTCGGATCGCGGAGGTCGCCCACCGCGATCTCCCGCTTGATCTCGAGACCGACGACGAAGAAGAAGACGGCCATGAGCGCGTCGTTGACGACCTCCTTGAGCGACTCGTTGAAATGAAAGGCCCCGATTTCGATCGTGAGGTGGTTGTCCCAGAACCGCTCGTAGGACTCCCCGAAGGGGGAGTTCGCCCAGCCCAGGGCGGCGATCGCCGCCCCGAGCAGGACGATGCCGCCGGCGGCTTCGACGTGAGTGAAACGTACGAGCGGCCTGATGAACCGGGTCGGGATCCTCCTGTCGGAGCTCAACCAGGTCTCGTGGATGCGCTCAGGTTCGGGTGGCATGGGCGTGACGTTACTCGCAGTCG
>JBHHXA010000227.1:0-3688 GCA_046756805.1 Acidimicrobiia bacterium | reverse complement strand
CGACTGGATCCGCTGCTCGACCTCGTTACCCGGCTCTGTCCCCATGGTGATCGCAGTGGCCCGGTCCGCACCAGGGACGAGCTCGTCGATGAGGGTCGCAGCGCCCGCAGCGGTGTCGAGTTGCATCTCCTTGACCCCGACGACCCTGTGGGCCGGGCCCGTCTCACGGCCGCGCTCCTCCACGAGGACGCCAGGCCGCGCCGCATCGCCGTGGCGCTGCTCGCGGAGTCGCGCGAGGACGCCGTCGCCGTGGAGGCGGTGCGGACCGGCTACGGCGACCGTTCTCGCCTCGTGCGACGTACCGCGGTCGACGTCGCCGCCGATCTCGGCCGCGATTCGTTGCGGGACCTCTTCCACGGCGCCCTCGAGGACGAAGATCCCTGGATCCGGTGGAGAGCCGTCCGCGGGCTTCGCGATCTCGGGCTCGGTGCCAGCCGGGACCTTGTCGCGGAGCGGCACGACGATGAGGACTTCCACGTCAGGTTCGAGGTCGCGAGGGCCCTGCGCAACGAAGACGAGTGACGCCTCAGAGGTCGTCGACGCCGAGCTGCTCCAACAACAACTCGAACCGGGCTCGCAGCTCCGCCACCTCGTCGCGCAGCACGTCGATCCCGGCACCCGTTGCCCGCTGCTGCACCAAGATGGGCTCCACGACATCGGAGGCCTCTGCACCGTCCACGGATTCCTGCCCGCCACTTGCACGCGGGCTGAGCAGCTCGACATACCGGTTCTCCTTCTGGCCCGGTCTGCGATCGAGACGTCGCACGATGTCCGCCGCCCGCATCGACTCCAGCGTCGTCTCCACTTCCGGCAGGCTGCCGAACGCGACATGCCGGCCGGTTCGTTGCCGCAGCTCCCCGGGCGTCTGCGCTCCACGCAGCATGAGCACGGAGAGAAGGGCGAGCGTCCGGTCGTCGATCTCGAGCGCCTCGCTCAACGCGTGCCGGTACTTGACGACCCGATCCCCCGGTCTGTGGACCATCTTCGCCAGCCCCCGGTCGGCGAGCGCCCGCAAGGTCCTCTCCACGGTGTCGTCCCCGTAGTCGACCACGGGGTCGCGGTTCGACACCTGGTTGCAGGCGACCGTCACCGCGTTGAGCGACATCGGATAGTTGGCGGGAGTGGTCATGGCCTTCTCGACCATCACCCCGAGGATCCTGGCCTCATCAGCCGTGAAGAAGATATCCATCGTGCTCATGCCTTTTCAGAATCCCTGTTCGACACTCGGGTTGCGCAACTCCTCGACATCCTCGTGGCGCTGGCGGAGGAAGGGCAGGATCCCTTTGTGGGTGAGCACGTAGAACGTGTTGTTGCGGACGGCGTCGACGACGAGTGAAGCGACGTCGTCCGGTGAACGTCGCGAAGAGCCCATCAGCTTGTCTGCGGCCTCGCGGACACGATCGGTGACAGGCCCGGAGGCGCCGGGTGCGGTCCCCGGCCGGTTCCGCTCCGACTCGTGGATCCGGGTGCGGACCCACGCCGGACAGACCACTGAAACGCCGACGTTCGCTCCGAGCATCGCCAGCTCGTAGTAGAGCGACTCCGACAGGGCGACCACACCGAACTTCGACACGTTGTAAGCGCTCATGCCGGGCTGTGTGAGGAGACCTGCCACCGAGGCGGTGTTGACGAAGTGGCCCTCGCCGGCAGCGAGAAGATGGGGAAGGAACGCCTTCACGCCGTGGAGCACGCCCCAGAAGTTGACTTCGACGATCCAGCGGTACTCCTCGAGCGACATCTCGCCAATGGCGCCTGCGGGGCCGACGCCGGCGTTGTTGCACACGATGTGGGCCGCGCCGAACCGGCCGAGCGTTGCGGCGGCCAGAGCCGTCACGTCGTCGAACGAGGTCACATCCGTAGGAACCGCCAGAACGGCGACGCCCTGCTGGCTGAGGCGCGCCTCGGCACGCTCGAGCGGTCCGTGCTCGATGTCGGCCAGGACGACGGACATCCCCTCCGTGCCGAATCGCTCAGCCATGGCAAGCCCAATCCCGCTGGCACCGCCGGTGACCACCGCCACCTTTCCCTTCAGATCTTGCATTGCGCCGCCTCCACGATCGGGAGGCTATCGCACGCGACGGCTCCGGCGGCAATGCAGTGCATAATCGCCTCATGGCGCGACCCATCACTCCTGGAGACCTGTGGCGGATGCACCGGGTCGGTCAACCCGTACCCCTGCCCGACGGCTCTGCGGCGGTGGTGCCGGTCTCCACGCACGACATCGAGGCCAACACGGCCACCACGCATCTCCACCTCGTCGCGGACGATGGCGCCACGAAGCCCCTGACCCGGGGACCTCACACCGCACAATTCCCCGCCTTGTCACACGATGGCGGCCGGCTGGCGTTCGCCCGCAAGACCGAGGACGATGGCTCGCCCCAGGTCCATGTGCTGGACCTCGGCGGCGGCGAAGCCTCTCCCGTTTCCGACTTCCCTCTGGGAGCAGGTCCCGCGCTGTGGCTGCCGGATGGATCCGGTCTCGTCGTCGCCGTCCCCCTCCTGCGAGGCTTCCCCGATACCGAGGCGACACGCCAGGAAGCCGCACGTCGCGAGGAAGACCCGGTCCGAGCCGTCGTCACCGAAGACAGGGTCTACCGCTACTGGAAGCGCTGGCTCGCCGACGGCAGGGTGCACCACCTGTTCCACATCTATCTGGAAAGCGGGTCAGCAACCGACCTCACGCCGGATTGGGATCGTTTGCTCGCCACCGAGCCCGAGCCCGAGGGTGGATTCGACATCTCCCCGGACGGAAGCACCGTCGCGGTGTCGTGCGACGTGGCTCCAGCGCCCCACGACCGGTTCCAGTTTGCCGTGCACCTCGTCTCCCTCACCGGTGGGGAGATCCGGCGGGCAACGCCAGATGCGCTACCCGCGCAGCAGCGGCGTCCCCGGTTCAGCCCGGACGGAACGACCCTCCTCTACGGCGTCCAGCACGAGCAGGACTTCTATGCCGATCCCATCCGCCTCACGAGCCTCGATGTCGCTTCAGGGGAGGAGACCGCTCTCACCCCAACGTGGGACCGCTCGGCCGGTGGTTGGGAGTTCGCCGACGACGGACGGATCGTGCTCCATGCCGAAGACGAGGGCCGCCTCCGCATGTTCACTCTGGGGCCGCAGGCGAGCGACCCAGCACCCGTCGTGGGAGAAGGCTCGTGGCACGGCCCCCGCCCGGCAGGTGGCGTGGTGTGGTGCAGACATGAGAGCAGCAGCCGGCCCCCGGAGGTCGGGGTCGTGGCCGGAGGTACGCCGCGGCTCGTCGGATCCTTCAACGATGCACTGCTGGCCGACCTCGACCTCGGCAAGACGGCCGACATGACCGTGACGGATTCCGACGGCGCCCCGCTGCATGTCGGGATCGTCTATCCACCGGGGTTCAGCCCGGACCGCCCCTGGCCGCTGGTCCACAACGTCCACGGCGGTCCGCACGGCCTCGTCTCCGACACGTGGCATTGGCGATGGAACACGCAGGTCTTTGCGGCGGCGGGGCGGGTGGTGGCTTCGGTCAACTTCCACGGCTCGACATCGTGGGGGGACGACTTCACCCGATCGATCCGGGGAGCCTGGGGGGACAAGCCCACCCGCGACGTCCTCGCGGCCACCGATCACCTCGCGGGGCTCGGGTTCGTCGACGAGGACAAGATGGCGATCGCGGGCGGCTCATACGGCGGGTACCTCGTCACCTGGCTCA
>JBHHXA010000226.1:0-3908 GCA_046756805.1 Acidimicrobiia bacterium | reverse complement strand
CGGTGAGCCACGAGTTGCGGACGCCTCTGGCCTCCGTGCTCGGCCTCAGCGACGAGCTACACAACCACTGGGATCGCTTCGAGGAGACCGAGATCCGCCAGCTGCTCGGCATCATCGCCGACCAGAGCGGGGACCTCTCCAGCCTCGTCGAAGACCTCCTCGTTGCCGCCAAGGCGGAGATGGGCTCGCTGTCTGTGGTGCCGGAGCGTGCGCTCGTCGACACGCTCGTCAAGGAGGCGGTAGGTGAGGTCGCCAGCTCCGGAGGACTCCCGCAGCCGGTCCCGATCACAGGGACCGCAGGGGCGGCCCACGCCGATCCGATCCGGGTGCGCCAGATCGTCCGCAACCTGGTCACCAACGCGGTGCGGTATGGGGGCGACCACGTCTGGATCGAGCTGGGCCGGGACGACGTGCCACACGTGAAAGTCGTCGACGACGGCGCAGGGATACCAGCCGAGCAGCGAGACCGGATCTTCGACCCGTATCACAGGGCGGAGGGACCCGACGCACGACTCGGTGCGCTCGGCCTGGGGCTCACCATTTCTCGTCAGCTGGCGCGGGTGATGCACGGTGAGCTCACCTACGACCACGCCGAGAACCGCAGCGTCTTCACGCTCACCCTGCCTCCGGCGCGCTGAAGACGGTCCGCGCTACCTAGCATCGCCCCGAGCAAGGAGGGCGGTTGCAGGAATACGCAGAGGCTGCGGTCGAGGCTGCGATCGAGGCGGGCGCCACATACGCGGATGCCAGGGTCGTGGCCACCAAGAACGAGCAGATCGAGGTCCAGAACCAGGCCGTGCAGGTGGTCGACCGCGGGGAGGCGACGGGTGTCGGGGTGAGGGCCCTCATCGGGTCTTCCTGGGGGTTCTATGCGACCCCCGAGCTGAATCCGGTGGACTGCCGCGTCGCGGGCCGCAAGGCGACGGACATCGCCCGTGCCTCGGCAACGGTCCCGGGGCCGGAGATGCGTCTGGCCGACGTTCCGGTGGTCGTCGACGCATACGAGACGCCTCACGTCGAGGACCCCTTCCGGGTGGGGCTCGCAGAGAAGGTCGATCTGCTCGTCACCGTGACGGAAACCATGCAGTCGGTGCCGGGGGTCTCCATTGCCCGCGGCTCGATGGCGTTCTGGGACACGAAGAAGTGGTTTGTCTCCTCGCAGGGACATCGCATCGACCAGCACATCGTCGAGTCCGGTGGTGGTTTCGACGCCACGGCGATCGGCGAGACGGAGACGCAGCGTCGCAGCTACCCCCAATCCTTCGGACAGTTCGAGACCGGCGGTTATGAGGTCGTCCGAAAGTGGGACTTCGCAGGGAACGCGGGGCGTATTGCAGAAGAAGCGGTCGCTCTGCTGTCTGCCGACGAGCTCGAGGAGAAGGAGACCACGCTGGTGCTCGAGGGCTCTCAGCTCGCGCTTCAGATCCACGAGTCCGTCGGCCACGCCATCGAGCTGGACCGGATCCTGGGATGGGAGGCCGCGTTTGCCGGCACGTCCCATCTCGAGCTCGAGAGACTCCGTTCCCACCGATACGGCTCCGAACTGATGAACATCACCGCCGACGCGACTCTCGAAGGTGCACTCGGCACGTTCGGCTACGACGACGAGGGGAGCCCCGCCACAGCCGTCGACATCGTGCGTGAGGGCACCTGGGTGGGCGTTCTCTCCGGCCGGGACTCCGCGGCGATCGCCGGCCTACCCCCGGGCGGCATGGTCCGCGCCGATGGCTACAACCGGATCCCGATGGTGCGGATGACCAACGTCGGGCTTCTTCCCGGAGTGTCGTCGCTCGACGAGATCCTCGCCGAGACCGAAGACGGCGTCTACATGGCGACGAACCGGTCCTGGTCGATCGATGATCGCAGGCTCAACTTCCAGTTCGGCTGTGAGATCGGCTGGGAGATCAAGAGCGGGAAGCTGGGCAGGATGCTCAAGAACCCGACCTACACCGGGATCACCCCGGTCTTCTGGGGAGGACTCGACATGCTGGCCGGCGGGTCCGAGTGGATCCACTGGGGCACTCCCAACTGCGGGAAGGGGCAACCGATGCAGGTGGCGCACACCGGGCACTCTGCGGCGCCGGGCCGGTTCAGGGACGTGAGGGTGGGGGTGCGAGGATGAGGGCTCCCGAGGAGCTCGCCATGCGCATCGTCGAACTGGTGGGCGATCGCGGAGACGCCGAGGCCACGGTGACTGCCACGACGACCGGTCTCACCCGGTTCGCCAATTCGTTCATCCACCAGAACGTTGCCGAGGTTGGATTCGCGGTGCGGCTCCGGGTCGCACGGGAAGGGCGCGTTGCTTCTGCGAACTCGACCACCGTGACGGAAAAGGGTCTCCGCACACTCGTCGAGGACACGCTCGAAATCGCGGCGTTGCAACCCGAAGACGAAGGCTGGACGGGTCTGCGCACTGCGGTGTCAGTGCCGACCGGTGAGAGCTGCGACGCCGCGACCGCCGCAGCGACGCCGTCGGATCGAGCCGATCGCGTGAGCGACTTCGTGGCGGCCGGACAGGGCATGCGGGCCGCCGGGTATTGCGAGACGACCGGGGTGACGACGGCTTTCGCCAACACCCTTGGTCATGTCGCGAAAGGTCGTGCCACCTGGGCAAGCGTGGACGGTATCCACCAGTCCGACGCGGCGGCGGGATCCGGACACGGCACCGCCGTCGGCTTGTCGGGGGTGGATGCCGCGCATGTGGGTGCCACCGCTGCGGGCAGAGCGCGCCGCGGCGCCGGTGCCATCGACGCCAAGCCCGGCGAATACGAGGTCGTGCTGGCCCCGGAGGCCGTGGCTTCGATCGTGATGTTCCTCTCCTACTACGGGTTCAACGGCAAGGCCCACAACGAGAACCGGTCCTTCGCAATCGTCGGAGACGACCAATTCGACTCCTCGGTCCACATCTTCGACGACGGCTCGGACGAGAGAGCCATCGGCGTTCCGTTCGACACCGAAGGCACCCCCAAGCGCAGGGTCGTGCTCATCGACGACGGTCTCACCGCGAACCTGGTGCACGACCGTCGCTCAGCGGGGCGGGCAGGGTCGGAGAGCACCGGACACGCCTCACCCCGTTCGGAGATCTACGGACCGGTCGCACAAGACGTGTTCTTTCGCGGGGGTTCTGTGGCACCGGACGATCTCGTCGCCGGCGTCTCGCGCGGGCTCTACGTCGCCACGTTCAACTATTGCCGGGTGCTCGATCCCAAGACGCTCGTCGTGACGGGGCTCACTCGCAACGGAACGTTCCTCATCGAGAACGGATCCATCACCGACTCCGTCACGAACCTGCGGTTCACCCAGTCGTTCGTCGACGCCCTGGGCCCGGGGAACGTGCTGGGGATCGGGGACGATGCTCGTTTCGCCGACTCGGAGTTCGGTCCGGCGATGATGCACGTGCCTTCGGTCCGGCTCGCGGCATGGAACTTCACGGGTGGTGCGAGCGGCTGATGGGGAAACGAGACGACGCACTCGTCCCGGTGGCGCTGTTCGATGATCGAACGGTCGCCGAGGAGGCGTGGGCGAGGCTCACGGAGGCGGGTATCGCGTCGAGTGTGGTCACCGACCCGGCACCCTTTGGCGGTGCCGTGACGGTCGCGGTGCAGGTCGCCAGACGCGACGCGGACAGAGCGCAACGTCTCATCGCCGACCTCGTCTGACCAAACGGATCCGACCCCGGCCGGTGGCCGGGGTCGGATCGGGGCTGGATGCCGTTCAGTGCGATCAGATGGGGATGGGGTGGTCTGCCTCGTCGTGCTGGTCGTGGCTGTGGTCATGGTCGGCGTCGTGCTCATCGGCGATGGAGCGCCGCACCTCGTCCATGTCCAGTTCCAGGACCTGGGTCAGCACGCTGCGCAGCGCCTGCTCGGGCAAGGCGCCCGGCTGCGAGAACACCCCGATCCGATCCC
>JBHHXA010000225.1:0-3926 GCA_046756805.1 Acidimicrobiia bacterium | reverse complement strand
ACCCTGGAACGCGATGTCCGGTGGCTCGAGATAAGCGCCCTTGCAGAGCCGGATGTGACCGCCGAGGGGCGCGAGCCGTTCCAGGTCCCCCGCGGTGCGCAGCAAATACGCCTGCAGAGCGATCCCCAGGTTCCCGTGCTCGCGTTGCGCGGACTCGTAGAGGTCGACGGTGGCTGCGGTGTGGCCGCTCTCCTCCATGTCGACGGTCACCGTCGTGTTTGCCGCAGCCGCCCGGTTGGCGAGCTCGTCGAGCGACGCCGCGGCGAGGTCGCCATCGAGCCCCAAACCGAGCTGTGTCAGCTTCACGGAGATGTTGGCGTCGAGCCCCAGGGTCGAGATCGCATCGAGACACGCCAGGTAGTCGTCCCGCGCGACACGGGCCGTGTCGGGATCGGCGACGTGCTCGCCGAGATGGTCGAGCGAAACCGCAAAACCCCCTTCGTTGAGCTCGGCGGCGACGCCAACCGCGTCCTCCAGCGTCTCACCCGCCACGAACCGCGTGGCCAGGGCTCTTCCCGGCGGCGTCGAGGTGAAGAGCTTGCGCACCGGCGCACGCTCGGTCGCGAGCAGCAGGAGCTTGCCGAGACGTGAGGGCATCAGCCCTCTCGGGGAGGCTGAGCGATGGTGCCTAGGGCTCGAGACCGCTGCGCCGCGGCACGGACGGCGTCTTCGAGAAGGGCGCGGAAGCCGCCGTTCTCCAGCACGTGCATCGCGGCCGCCGTCGTGCCCCCGGGAGACGTGACTTCGCCCCGCAAGCGGAAGGCGCTCTTCTCCGAGCCCTCGAGGAGTACGCCCGAACCTCGGATCGTCTGATGGACGAGACGCTCCGCGGCGTGGTGCGGCAGACCCTCGCGTATCGCTGCTTCGGTGAGCGCCTCTGCCAGCAGGAACACATAGGCAGGACCGGTACCCGAGACCGCCGTGACGGCGTCGAGCAGATCCTCGGACAGCTCGATCGTCCCGCCGACCGCCGAGAGCACCGCCCTGGCACTATCCAGCGCGGCTTCCGCGGCATGGACGCCGCCGCAGAACGCCGTCATGCCCTCGTCCACGGCCGCAGGTGTGTTCGGCATGGCGCGCACGATGGCGACACCATCGAGTACGAGCTCGAAGACCTCGGTGTGTACACCCGCGGCGAGGGAAACGACGACCTGGTCCTTCGTGACGACCGGTGCCAACTGCTGCAGGACGGCTGCCACATCCTTCGGCTTGACCGCGATCACGACGACGTCACGACCCGCCGCCGCCTCGGCAGCATCGAGCACCACAGCGATGCCCGTGTGCTTCTCGGCCTCGAGAGCCCGCTCCCGCCTGCGGGCGGCGAGGATCAGCTCTCCGAGCTCCCATCCCGCCCGCAGCAGCCCGTCGGCGAGGATGGTCCCGATCGACCCGGCACCGATGATGGCAACGCTCGGATGCATGAGCGGATGTTAAAGCTCGCGAGGCGGCCTGCGCCTCGTCCTATGCGGCGTTCCCGTCAGCAGGTAACGACCGCGGCGTCGTCCACGGACGATGCCGGCAACGAGTACGACGACTCGCCCGGGATGAACTCGGGCGTGTTGTCGATGTCGGAGTCCACCGAGCTCGTATGTCCCGCAAAGCCGGCGCCGTCGTTGATCTCCAGCGTGCCGAACAGCATCCCCGTCTCGTTGACGGGAATCTCCGTGACGTAGTACGTCAGGGCGCCGCACTGTTGCGGACCGGCGGGGGGGGTCGCCAGGTTGGGGACTCCCACGCAGACCTCGTCGCCCTCCGCTCCGAGGGGGCCGTTCGAGACGTGGACGAAACCCGCATCCGTCAGGATCGAGTTCCCCGGACACAGTGGACCGGTCGCACCAAAGTCGAATCCCCGATAGAGCACGACGTAGAACCCGTCGGACTGGTACCAGGCGGCCTCGACCGAGCCGTCCGCGAACAGATCGGTACCACCCGGGTTGTAGGCCGTGAGCACCGCAGACACGGGGGTCTCCGGCACCACCGTGCCGGTGGGTGCCGCGGTCGTCGTGGGCGCAGCCGTCGTCGTCGGAGCAGCCGTCGTCGTCGGAGCAGCCGTCGTCGTCGGAGCAGCCGTCGTCGTGGGCGCCGCAGTCGTGGCAGGAGCGGCCGTCGTCGGTGCCGCGGTCGATGCGGGCGCGGCTGGTTCGTCGTCGTCTCCGCATGCGGCAAACACGAGAAGTGCAGCTACGGAGACGAGAAGCCACCTGCTCCTCATCCGCCTCTCGGACCATTCATTCCTTGCATCGCGCATGCCCGCTCCTCGAATCGTTGGTGCCGGGGTCAAGATACCCCGGGATACCTTCGGAACCCATGCCCGCTCACTGAAGCCTCAACTCTCATCCGTTAGCATTCCAATGCATCCTCCTGGTTGACTACGTATTCCATTGCACATACGGTACAGGGTGTGGGTTCCGTGATCCGGAGATCAGCCAGGCTCGTCGCTCTCGTCGTGTTCGAGGCGGCGGGAACCTGGTTCCTCCTCCAACCGGCGCCCGACGCAGATCTTGCGATCCCCTGGAACCACCTCGGCCCCTGGTGGGAGAACGCGAGCCCGGAGCGTGCCGTCGCAGGCTTCGTCCATACGCTCGCTCTCGGAGGCATGGCGTGGCTCATCGTCACCACGATCGGCTATTTAGGAGCAAGGTCTCTTGGCGCGAGCCGGACCGCGGTCGCACTGGGTGCGGCGACGATGCCGGTGGTGCGCACCGCGGTCGATCGAGCTCTCGCAGTGTCGTTGGTATCTGCGGCGCTCGTCGTCGCCCCGTCTGCGGCACGGGCCGCAGAACCGCCCCAACCCCCCCGACCCGTCCCGACGGACGCACCACGCGGTGTCGGGAGCCCACCAGGAATCGACGGTGTCGGATACACGCCCGTGCCCGCCGGTCTGCCCACACCCGGGACCCTGCCCCCGCACCCCCCCGCCCACCAGACGCCACCGACCGCCCCCCGCATGCACGTCGTCGTGCCCGGCGACAGCCTGTGGCGGATCGCCGCATCCGACGCAAACGCGGGCGACGAGGTCGGCGAGGTGGCGGGGTGGTGGCTTCAGATCATCGACCTCAACAGAAGCCGCCTCCGGTCGGGCGATCCGGATCTCATCTACCCCGGCGAAGTCATCGTGCTGCCCGATCGCACAGGCCGCTCCGGCTGACGTTCGGGTACGGCCGACCGCGCCGAACCCACATGATGCACCGGCTCGCGACCTGCCGTACTTGCCCTTTGAAACGGTCGATGGAGGCATCGCATGGATCGGGGCGGCTCGGCGCGACGGGCACGTTCTTCCCGGAGGAATGGATGACGGCAGCTGAGATCGCAGTGGCCTCGGGGATCCCCGAGAAGGTCATCAGCGAGCGCTTCGGCTTGGACGGCAAGCACATCTCCGGGTCCGACGACCACGTGTCCACGATGGGTGCAACCGCGGCGCAACGTGCGCTGGCCAGAGCGGGCCTCGAGGCGACGGACGTGGACGTCGTCGCGTGCTTCGGGTCCATGGGCAAGGACTACTACATATGGTCGGCTGCCCCGAAGATCCAACACCTCCTTGGTGCGGTTGGGGCCTGGACGCTGGAGATGTCGTCCGTTTCCTGCGGAGCGCCGGTGGCGATGAAGGTGGGGTCGGACAACCTCCGTTCCGATCCGGACACGACGACCATGGTGATCGTCCGTGGCAGCGTCGAATCGCGCTTCCTCGGCTACCGCAACGAGCGCTCCCGGTTCATGTTCGACTCCGGGGACGGAGCAGCTGCGGCCGTACTCCAGTCGGGCTCTGCCGGCCACGAGCTCATCGCGAGCAAGATCCTCACCGACGGACAGTTCGCGGACGACGTCGCCATCTACGCAGGTGGCAGCCGCAACCCGCAAGCCGCAAGCCGCAAGACCGTCGCCGGCGGCGAGCACTCGTTCGACGTGCGCGACCCGGTCTCGATGAA
>JBHHXA010000224.1:0-3927 GCA_046756805.1 Acidimicrobiia bacterium | reverse complement strand
GAGTGGACGTGCACACGGATGCGGTGCAGGCGTTTCTCTCCGAAGAGGTCACGATCGCCGCAACCGGAGCCGACCTCGTGTCGCTGGCGTCGCACAAGGTCGGGGGACCGAAGGGAGTCGGTGTCCTGTACGTCCGCGACGGGATCGAGCTGGAACCGGTGCTCCACGGTGGCGGTCAGGAGCTCGGGAGACGATCAGGCACGCAGAACGTCGCCGGAATCGTCGGAATGGTCAGAGCGATGGAGCTCAGCGTGGCCGACAGGGAAGGGTTCCGGTCGCGCGTGGGTGAGGCGAGGGACCGCTTCGAGGAGGCGCTCCTGTCCGTACATCCCGACATCCGGGTCACCGGAGCGCGTGCCGGCAGGCTCCCGCAGCACGCCCACTTGCACATCCCCGGGGTCTCGTCGGAGACGCTGCTCATCAGGCTCGATGCCGCGAGGCTTGCTGCGTCCGCCGGATCTGCGTGTCACTCCGGCGCCATCGAGATCTCACACGTGCTCGAGGCGATGGGTTTCACGCCCGCCGAGGCGGGCGAGTGTGTTCGGTTTTCGTTCGGCTGGAACCAGCACCCCGAGACCGGTGACGAGGCTGCCGATCGGGTGCTGGCGGTCCTCGAGGAGCTGCGATGAGGGCGCTCGTCGCGATGTCCGGGGGCGTCGACTCCAGCGTCGCCGCGGCGCTCATCCTCGAAGCGGGTCACGAGGCCATCGGGGTCACGTTGAAGCAGTGGCAGGGGGCCGGCGGCGAGATGCCCGTTTCGGGCTGCTGCACCGTCGCGGACGCGGAGGATGCCCGCTGGGCGGCAGCCGTGCTCGACATCCCGTACTACGTCCTCGACTACGTCGATGTGTTTCGATCCGAGGTCGTGGATCGCTTCGCCTCGGAGTACCGCGCCGGCCGGACTCCGAACCCGTGCGTCGAGTGCAATCGCCGTGTGCGTTTCAAGGCGCTCCTGGCACGGACCGCCGAGCTGGGGTGCAACGTGCTGGTCACCGGGCACCATGCCCGGGTGCGTCGTGACGAAGACGGGTACCACCTGCACCGGGCCACCGACGAAGGCAAGGACCAGTCGTACGTCCTCCACATGCTCGGCCAGCAGGAACTGGCGCGCACGATGTTCCCCATCGGGGCGATGATGAAGCGGGACGTGCGAGCGCATGCGGCGCGTCTCGGTTTGGGGACCGAGACCAAGCCGGACAGCCAGGATCTGTGCTTCGTCGGAGCCCGCTCGTATCGTGATTTTCTCCGGTCGGAGTTCCCCGACATGGCGGTCCCCGGCGACATCGTGGACACCGAGGGCGAGGTTGTCGGCACCCATGACGGCACGATCGACTTCACCGTCGGTCAGCGCCGCGGCGTCGCCGTTGCCGCAGGCGAGCGGCGCTACGTGGTCGATATCGCACCTGCTACCCGGACGATCGTGGTCGGCGATCGACGCGACCTCCTCATGGCGGGGTGTGCCGTGGAGGAGGTGACCTTCGTCTCAGGCACGGCGCCGGCCGGTCGCGAGCTCGAGGTGCAGCTCCGCTATCGATCGCCAGCCGTCCCGGCCCGCATCGAGCCCGGGGGAGAGGACCGCTGGGTCGTGCGGTTCCGGGAGCCGCAACCCGGGGTTGCTCCCGGCCAGTCGGCCGTGCTGTATCGCGGGGACGAGGTGCTCGGCGGAGGGATCATCGCCTCTGCGCTGAGGGAGGATCGTGTCTGAGGCGGCGGCACGATCGCGGATCGCCGAGCTTCGTGGACAGCTGCGCCACCACGGCCATCGCTATTACGTCCTCGATGATCCGGAGATCTCAGACGTCGGGTACGACGAGCTGCTTCGTGAGCTGGTCGCGCTCGAGGCCGAGCATCCCGAGCTCGTCACGCCCGACTCGCCCACCCAGCGTGTCGGCGGCCCGGTATCGGATGCCTTCGCTCCCGTCAACCACAGGGTGCGGATGTTCTCGCTCGACAACGCGGTCGACGACGACGAGCTGGCGGCATGGGAGGACCGGCTGCGCAGGGTGCTCGATGCCGACCCTGAGGGGTACACCTGCGAGCTGAAGATCGATGGGCTCGCCGTGTCGCTGACGTATGAGAACGGGATCCTCACCCGGGCTGCGACCCGTGGCGACGGCGTCACCGGCGAAGACGTCACCGCCAACGTGCGCACCATCGAATCCGTACCTCTTCGGCTGCGCGATAGTGCGCCTGCCGTGATGGAGGTGCGCGGCGAGGTGTATCTGCCCTTGCCCGTGTTCGCCGCGCTCAACGCAGCCCAGGCGGCAGCCGGGGAGCGGCCGTATGTCAACCCGAGGAACACGGCTGCGGGCTCGGTCCGGCAGAAGGACCCTGCGGTGACGGCGTCGCGCAACCTGGCGATCTGGGTCTATCAGGTCGGTTATGTCGAGGGCGGTCCGAGCTTCGGTCGGCACTCGGAGGAGATGGCGTGGCTCGCCGATCTCGGGATGCGTGTCAACCCGGAGAGCACGCGTGTCGACGACCTCGCAGGCGTGAAGGCGTTCGTGGCCGCGGCGCTCGCCGAGCGGCATCAACGCGACTACGAGATCGACGGTGTGGTCGTCAAGGCTGATGACCTCGCGCAGCAAGCCCGGGCGGGGTTCACCGCCAAGAGCCCGCGCTGGGCGATCGCGTACAAGCTGCCGCCGGAGGAGAAGACGACCGTGTTGCGCGACATCGCGATCAACGTCGGTAGGACCGGGGCCGTGACTCCCTACGCCGTGCTCGAACCCGTCTTCGTCGGTGGAGTGACCGTCACCAACGCAACACTCCACAACGAAGGGGAGCTGCGACGCAAGGACGTGCGCATCGGCGATGCGGTCGTCGTCCGCAGGGCCGGCGACGTGATCCCCGAGGTCGTCGCCCCAGTGCCGTCACTACGGCCGAAGGGCGCCAAGCCGTGGCGCATGCCGAAACGCTGCCCATTCTGCGACAACCCCATCGTGCTCCCCGAGGGCGAGGCGAAGCACCGCTGCACCGGCGGCTACGAATGCCCGAGCCGGCTCCGGGAGTACCTCTTCCACTTCGCCGGCAGAGGCTCGATGGACATCGAGGGCCTGGGGTACAAGACGGTCGATCTGCTGCTGCGCGAGGGCCTCGTCACCGATCCTGCCGACATCTTCACGCTGGAAGCGGAGGCGCTGCTCGGGTTCGAGGGCTTTGGGGAGATCTCGGTGAACAACCTGCTCGGAGCCATCGCCGGTGCCAGAGACCGTCCGCTGGCGCGCCTGCTCACGGCTCTCGGTATCCGCATGGTCGGTGGCACCGTGGCCGGCACCCTCGCGGCTCGGTTTCGTTCGCTGCGGTCGCTCCTCGACGCCACTGAGGAGGAGGTTGCAGAGATCGACGGCATCGGCCCGGAGATCGCCGGATCGATCGTCGAGTGGGGCGACGATCCCGACAACGCGGCGCTCGTCGACAAGCTGGTTGCCGCCGGCGTCCGGACCGAGGATCCCGAGCCCGAGCCGACCGCGGACGCAACCCTGCTCGAGGGCGTCACGCTGGTGATCACCGGCTCGCTGTCCGCAAGGAGCAGGGACGAGGCGAAGGCCGAGATCGTCGCTCTCGGGGGGAAGGTGACGGGATCGGTCTCCTCCCGCACCACGGCCCTCCTTGCCGGCGAAGCGGCAGGCTCGAAGCTGGCGAAGGCGGAAGGACTCGGCATCCCGGTCATCGACGAGGCGGCGTTTGATCGCTTGCTCGTCGAGGGCCGAGCCGTGCTCGACTGACGGGCGTGATTGCACCCGGAACGTCCCGCGTAGCTCGCCCGGGTCGGGGAGCCGGGCCTCGCGATTTCTTCGGATTGACGATGGCGTGGGTGCCGGTGGCGGGCTGTTCCGGGGGGTCATTGCACTCGGAAGGTCCAGCGCAGCTCGCCCGGGTCGGGGAGCCCGACCTCACGATTCCATCGAATGAGGATGGCGTGGG
>JBHHXA010000223.1:0-4005 GCA_046756805.1 Acidimicrobiia bacterium | reverse complement strand
GGCACGGTCAGCCGACGGAGGAAGCCACGTCGACCGCCTCAGCCGCCCCCATCTCTCAGCCATCGGCCTCGGCCGCGGCGTACCCCGCCTCGCCGAGCTCGGTGCGAAGAGTCTCCCTCAGCGCTAGGCAGCGTGTCGCAGGGGTCAGCCGGCGAAGACCTCGATCTCGTGGAGGATCACCCACCCGTCGGCGGCGAGAGTCTCCACCCTGACGAACCTGACATCGGGGACGGTGTCGAACTCGACGGTCAGCACCGTTCCCTGAGGCACGTCGGCCGTGACCTCCCCCGCCACGAATCCAGGCGCAGGGTCGCCGGCCGACCGCAACCGCACCCGGTGAGTTTGCAACCCGGGGGGCGAGACGTGGCCGATCAAGATCTCCACCCGGCTCACGGAGCGATCGCCCTCGAGATCGATCTCGACCCACTGCGGAGGGCCGTCCGCGGCGCTCCACCAGGTGCTTGCGCTTCCATCGACCACCCTCACCGCCGAATACTCGGCGTTCTCCTCGGCCGACGCCGTCACCGGTCGCTCCAGGGCGAAGTTTGCGCTCGCATACGGCCCGACGTCGCACGGATCGGGACGCACGGTGGTGGTGAGCGCCCGAGCGATCGCAGCATCATCGAGGTTCACGGGGATCACCTCGTCGTCGGCTTCGGCACCCCAGAACCAGAGCAGCCACCCATCGAACCCGAAGTCGCAGGATCCGGCCTGCCAGCGCGCCATTGCCGCCGCACCGTTGTCGGAGCTCTGATAGGCGTCCTCGAACGCCCCGAACTCACCGAGCAGCACCGGGAAGGTCGGCTCCTCGCCGGTCAAGCCGAACGCGGTTCCGATTGCGTCCCAGGTCCCGCCAAAACCGGGATACGCGTGCAGATCGACGAAGTCGAGGGTGGAGTCGGCAACGATCTGGGCCGGTACGACCCATCGCTGGTCGAGACCGATGCGCCCTGCCTCGGGATCGGCTGCCGAGAAGAACCCCATCGTCACGAGTGCTCCCGGGTCGAGCTCCCGGATCGCATCGCCGACGGTGGTGATGTACTCCCTCAGGTTGCTGACGAACATGGCCTCGACTTCCGCATCGTTGGCCAGGTCGTACGTGATCCCGTCTGCCGTCGTCACGAATCCTTCGGTGAGGGAAACGGGAGCCACGTCCCGCAGAATGAATTGCTCGTTGGCCAGCTGCCAGCCCAGCACGTGATGCGTCGGCGTACCTCGGGCCCGGATGCCATCGATGAGCGCGGTCCAGTAGGCGACGGAGATCTCGTGCCCCTCTTCGCTGAGGTACAGCGAGTTCCGGTAACCGCCGAAGGGCTCACAGCACGGCAGGCGATCGCTGAATCCGGGATCGGGCACGTCGTTGCTCGTCGGCAGCGCAACGAGGCCGTGTGCCTCGAGTCTCGTCAGGAGGTCGGCGAGTGCGTCGAGATAGTCCTCCCTGATCCCGTCGCTCGTCGCCGTGCATCTCATGCACATGTCCAAGAAGAAGCGGACCGTGCTGAAGCCGAGCGCTGCGATCTCATCCAGCTGGGCATCGACCCAGCCCTCGTCGTAGGACGAGAACATGCGGTCGGCGCCGCCGCCACCCCGCTTCAGCAGCAGGTTGACGCCGAGCGGAACGAACGGTTCGCCGGTGCGGGTGTCGACGAAGGCGCCATCGACGATCTCCACCCAGCGATCCTCCGGCACGATGGGAACGGTCGTCGCAGGAGTGTCGAGCAGAGTCGTGGACGATGCGACGGGAGGGGACGTGGTGGTCGTCGTGGTCTCCTCGACCGGTAGGGTCGGACCCGCTGTCGTCACTTCGGTGACGGGGGTAGTGCTGACCGTCGAACTCGCGTCCGGTGCACACGCCGCCAGCCCGAGTAGCAGCAAGGGGCCTGCAAGCAGTCTTCGTCTCAGCACCCGGAGCAGGGTATCGAGCAGCGCCAGCCCACGCTGGCACGAGTCGCGTCGAATGGCACCCGGGTACGCGATGGTCAGCGTCCGGGCGCCTCAGCGAACCGACAGGTCGGTCACCTCCGACGTACGGAAGCCAGGACGCCGGCCCCGCACCGGCGACGTTCGCGTCCGGAGCATCGCCGAGCCTGCGTCGGAGTCGGCACCATCTCGAACCGCTGCTCCGGCTCGCCCAAACGCGCCCAAAGCGATGCCCACTGCACCTTGTCGCGGCCCTGCTTGACTTGGTGGTGTGATGCGGGCCGAGGTTGTGGTGCTGATCGTGTTTGTCGTCGCCTTCGGGGCTGCGGGCGTGCTCGCAGCCGCTGAGACCTCGCTGTTGCGAGTCAGCCGGGAGCGGGCGACGACGCTCGCAGAGACCGGGGACGGGCGGGCGAAGAGGCTCGCCATGCTGATCGAGCGGATGCCGCACGTCCTCAATACGATCCTGCTGGCAGCACTGCTCTCACAGATCGTGGCGGCGACCGCGGTGGGGTTCGTTGCAGAACGCTGGTTCGGATCGCTCGGCGTGACGATCGCCTCGGTCGTGCTCACTTTCGTACTATTCGTCTACGCCGAAGCGATTCCCAAGACCTTTGCGGTGCGCCATGCAGATCGGGTGGGTCTGGCTCTCTCAGGTTTGGTGACGAGCCTGGCGCGGGTTCTCCGGCCGATCGTGTCGTTGCTCGCTTCTTTCGCCGACCTCCAGGCCCCCGGCAAGGGAATCACGATGTCGCCGACTGTCACCGAGCGCGAGCTGCGGCTTCTGGCCGGCCGCGCAGCTGCGGAGGGAGAGATCGATACCCATGACGAGGAGCTCATCGAGCGAGCGTTCCGCTTCGGAGACCGCAGGGCCGACGACATTATGGTGCCCCGAACCGAAATCGTCGGGGTCCCATCCAGCGCGTCCGTCAAGACCGCGACGGCGGTGGCGCTGGAAGCCGGACATCGACGCCTCATCGTCCACGAGAACAGCCTGGACGATGTCACCGGTGTCGTTCGCGCGCGCGATCTCTTCGCCGTCCCCCCCGATCGCGCTCAGACGCCCGTAGGCGCTCTCAGCCGGGAGCCGCTCGTGGTGCCCGAGAAGAGGCCCATCGTCAGCTTGCTCCGCGAGATGCAGCGAACCGAGAATCACATAGCGCTCGTGGTCGACGAGTACGGGGGCACCGCCGGCCTCGTCACCGTTGAGGATATCGTCGAAGAGCTGCTCGGATCGATCTCCGAGGGAAGGACGAAAAAGGAGATCGTTCGGATCGACGAACGCAGCTGGTCGTTGAGCGGACTTCTCCCCATCGAGGACCTGGAGGCCACGGTCGACGTCACCTTCGGCGAAGGCGACTGGAACACGGTCGCGGGGCTCGTCGTCGCCCATCTCGGCCGCGTCCCCGCGCTCGGCGACCACCTCACGCTGGCCGGCTGCAGGCTGCGGGTGACGGCTATGCGCGGCCGCCGCATCCTCCGTATTGAAGCGACGGTGCCGGACGCGTAGGGCGCCGCACGACGGGCCTAAAGGCCCCGGGCCGCATACGCCATGAGGATGACCACGGTGACGAGGATCGTGAGCCCTACCCGCGGTGCGATCCGGAGCACAGTGAGCACCCGGGGCTCAAAGGGCGTGTCGGTGGCTCCCTTCACATGTGGAGCGAGACGCCCCTCGGCGACGAAGTGAAAGATCGTCAGCAAGAGCGCCAATCCGCCGCCGATGAGGATCGACCATCCCCAGCGACCCGTCACCAAGGGCCGGAGCGTGAACCTCCACCCCACACGCTCGAAGTACAACGCGATCCCGGCTGCGACCACCGTGATCGAGAGCACTGAAGCAAGGCGGAAGATCCTCGGAAACACGACCTCGGCAAACCAACCCCGGCGCGGTTCGTCGAGCTGTCCGAACGCGGGAACGACTACGAACACCACCATCGCCACCGAGCCGAGCCATGCCCCGCCGGCCACAATGTGCACCCACCGCAGAACGGCTCCGATCATCGCGCTATTCCTCCCGTTGGTCAGCCTCATGCTCTGTGATCGATCTCGGACTTGCCATGGCCTATTTACCCTACGCGCGTA
>JBHHXA010000222.1:0-4010 GCA_046756805.1 Acidimicrobiia bacterium | reverse complement strand
GTCTCGGTGTCCTTCGGGCTGCACGCGGACGGCCCGGTGACCGCGACGATCGTCGACCTGGCGATGCTCAGCGTCTACTTCGGGGCGGAGGCAGTCGGCCTGTCGGGCATCGAGGGGCCGGGCGAGATGACCGCAGCCCATCTGGACAAGATCGCCCTCGTGAAGGATGCCGCAGCGAAGCGGCTCGGCATGGCGACGGACGGGCTCGTGCCGGTACCGGTCGTCGTGTCCCGCCCTGCGGACTACCGCAGCTTTGCGACCGGCGCGGCGGTCGCGGCGAGCGAGATGGACCTCGTCGCCAGGGTCATCGGGGGCCGGCCCCCTGTGGTCCACAAGGCCTACCCCGGCACCGTCTCGGTGTGTACGGGGGTGGCCGCCTCCATCCCGGGTACGATTCCGCACCAAGTGGCGACGCAGCGACGCGACGGCGAGCTCGTCATCGGGCATCCGAGCGGTGTGATGCCGGTCCAGGTGAGCGTGAGCCCGTCCGGGGAGGATTGGAGCGTGGAGAAAGCAGCGTACGGAAGGACGGCTCGCAGGCTGGCCGAAGGGACCGCTTTCATCCGCAGCGCGGCGGGGGCGGATCAACCGACCCAGGGATGAACGCCCGACTCCTCACCCTGCGGGTCAACGGACAGACCCACCACCTGGCGAGCACCGATCACAAGACCCTGCTCGAGGCCCTGCGCGAAGACCTCGGCCTCACCGGGACCAAACACGGCTGCGAGCTCGGTGAATGCGGAGCCTGCACCGTCGTCGTCGACGGCGATCCCTGGCTTTCGTGTCTCGCGCTTGCCCGCGAGGCGGAGGAGCGTGAGATCACCACGATCGAGGGTGTCGCAGCCGGCGCCGTACCCCATCCGCTGCAGACGGCGTTCGCCGATCTCGGCGCCGCCCAGTGTGGCTATTGCACGCCCGGCGTCCTCATGTCGGCATCGACGCTCCTCGCCGCCAATCCGGAACCGACGACCCGCGAGATCAAAGAGGCGCTCGCCGGGAACCTGTGCCGCTGCACCGGCTACATCAAGATCATCGAGGCGGTGCACCTCGCCGCAGAGAGATCGACCTCCCCTGCATCACCCGTGAGAGCCGAATGAAGACGGAGGCCGATCGGAACGTGATCGGAAAGCCGTGGCGCAAGGTGGACTCCCTCGGTAGCGCCGTGGGTCGGACCGTGTACACCGACGACATGAGTCCTCCGGGGATGCTCATCGCAAAGCAGCTGCACAGCATCCACGCCCACGCCATCATCCGCAGCATCGGCACTTCGCGCGCCGAGGCCCTCGAGGGCGTCCACGCCGTCATCACCGGCGCCGACCTCCCGGTCGCATACGGGATCTTCCCGGTCAGCCAGGACGAGCACGCCCTCGCTGTGGAGCGGGTGCGCTACGTGGGTGAGCCGGTGGCGGCGATCGCCGCGGTGGATGAGGAGACCGCGGAACGGGCGCTGGCTCTCGTCGAGGTCGAGTACGAGCCACTCGCCGAGGTCACCACGTTCGACACAGCGCTCGCCGACGACCAGCCGCTGATCCACGGCAAGGGCCAGGGGGCCAACATCCACCGGTCCAACGCGTTCGAGTTCGGAGACCTCGTCGAAGGCTTTGCACTCGCGGACCACATCCGCGAAGACGTGCTGTTCTACAGCGGAAACAACCACGCGGCGATGGAGCAGCACGCCGCGCTAGCGGAGATGGGGGCGGACGGCAGGCTCACGCTGTGGTCCTCGACGCAGGTGCCCCATTACGTCCACCGCACCCTCGAGAAGGTGCTCGAGTTACCGGCGAGCCGCATCAGAGTGATCGCCCCCGCCGTCGGCGGCGGGTTCGGTGGGAAGACCGACCCCTTCTCCCACGAGATCACCGCCTCCAAACTCGCCATGGTGACCGGCCGGCCCGTCAAGATCACGCTCACGAGGGAAGAGGTCTTCTACACGCACCGCGGCCGGCACCCGGTGCTCATGTGGGTCAAGACGGGGTTCACCGAAGACGGGAAGATCACGGCGATGCACTTCCGTTCTCTGCTCGACGGCGGTGCTTACGGCAGTTACGGAGCGGCCTCGACCCTGTACACCGGCGCTCTGCAGACGACGACCTACCGGATCCCGGCGTACCGCTTCGAAGGCGTTCGGGTCTTCACCAACAAGCCGCCGTGCGGCCCGAAACGCGGCCACGGCACGCCACAGCCGAGATTCGCCCTCGAGGTCCACCTCGACAAGGCCGCCGACGAATTGGGGATCGACCCTGTGGAGCTCCGGCGCCGTAACCTCACCGAGCCCTTCTCCAAGACCGTCAACCATCTCCGCATCACGAGCAACGGGCTCCGCGAGTGCTTGGACGAAGTCGTGGCAGCCTCCGACTACACCGCCAGGCGCGGCGCTGGAGAAGCCGGACGGGGCGTCGGCTTTGCGGTCGGTGCCTACATGTCGGGAGCGGGTCTGCCCATCTACTGGAATGACATGGCGCAGTCCGAGGTCCAGATCAAGGTGGATCGAGGGGGCGGCGTCACGGTGTATTCGATGGCGGCAGACGTGGGGCAGGGCTCGACGTCGGTGCTGGCCGCGGTCGTGGCGGAAGTGCTCGGACTCAGCACCGATGATCTCAGCCTCGTCACCGCTGATACCGACCTCACCCCGATCGACCTCGGTAGCTATTCGAGCCGCGTGACCTTCATGGCGGGCAACGCAGCCCTGGAAGCCGCGACCCGGCTGCGGGACGTGGTGTTCGGGGCCGTGGCCGATCATTTCGACGTGCCGCAGGATCGACTCGTCGCCGTCGCAGGGACGGTCGGCGTTGCCGGTGACGGAGAGCGGACCGTTCCATGGGCAGAGGCCGTCCGGCTCGCGGCCGCAGCGGGCGATCCCCTCACCAGCTCGGGCAGCTATACGCCACCCGACCTCGCCGGCCCGTACAAGGGCTCGGGCGTCGGTCCCTCGCCCGCATACAGCTACTCCGCCTGCGTCGCCGCGGTCACCTGCGATCCGGAGACCGGTTTCGTCGAAGTCGACAAGGTGTGGCTGGCCCACGACGTCGGAAGGTCGATCAACCCGCTGCTCGTCGAGGGTCAGATCGAAGGCAGCGTCCACATGGCTCTAGGTGAGGTCTTATCCGAGGAACAGGCCTTCCGCGGTGGCATGCACTTCGGTCCTTCGCTCCTCGACTACAAGATCCCCTCAATCCTCGAGATGCCGCCGGTGGAGTCGATCATCATCGAGACGAACGACCCGGAGGGCCCCTTCGGAGCGAAAGAGGCCGGTCAGGGCCCGCTCCTGCCGGTGCTTCCAGCGATCGCCAACGCCGTCCACGATGCGCTCGGCGTCAGGGTGGACGAGCTGCCGATCACGCCCTGGAAGGTGCTCCAGGCGCTGCGGGACCTCGACCGGGGAGGCGAGGGACGTGTCGGACCCGAACGCCTGCCCGACGTCCCCTACCGCGATCCGTATCGAATCGACCCCCCACCGGAGTTCCAGGGGAGTCCCGTCTCATGATGCGACTCCCACCGTTCCGCTTCCTCGAGCCGAGCTCGATCGACGAGGCGACCCGCATCCTCGCCGACCACGGACCGGGGGCGACCACCGTCGCGGGCGGCACCGATCTGTACCCGAACCTGAAACGCAGGCAGTCCTCCCCCGAGACGCTCGTATCGCTGCGCCGGATCGAGGACCTGCGCGGAATCCACGCCAACGGTGCCGGGACCGTCATCGGAGCCACGACCGTGCTGTCGCACGTTGCGAGCGGCACAGGTCTGCCTCCCGCTCTTGCCGAGGCCGCCGGGTACGTCTCCTCACCGCAAATCCGCAACGTCGGGACGATCGGCGGCAACCTGTGCGTCGATACTCGCTGCGACTACATCAACCAGAACGAGGAATGGCGGCGTGCCATCGACTTCTGTCTCAAGGACCGCGGAGAGATCTGCTGGGTCGCACCCCGCAGCTCGCACTGCTGGGCCACCTCCTCCACCGACGTCGCCCCCGCCGCGATCGCGCTCGACGCACGGGTGCGCATCGCATGCAT
>JBHHXA010000221.1:0-4023 GCA_046756805.1 Acidimicrobiia bacterium | reverse complement strand
GAGACGCTGAGGACCTCGCGGACGACCTCGAGATGTTCCACGATAAGGTGCACCTGCTTCCGGCGTGGGAGACGCTGCCGTTCGAGCATGTGTCGCCGAATGTGCCGACGATGGCGCAGCGATCCGTCGCCCGGTACGCACTCCGGACCGGAGGGTCGGGCACGGTCGTGGTCTCATCGGTACGGGCCGCCACGCAGCGGCTGTCTCCGTCGGCACCCGATCCGCTGTGCGTGTCGGCAGGTTCGGCACCGGGGTTCGACACCGTCGTAGAGGTCCTGGCCGGGCTTGGTTATCACCGCACGGACCGTGTCGAGACGCGGGGCGAGTTCGCGGTTCGGGGCGGCATCGTCGACGTGGCCCCTGCTCAGGGTGGAGACGCCGTACGCATCGAGTTCTGGGGTGACGACGTCGACGACCTTCGCACGTTCAACCTCGGATCACAGCGGGCCACAGGTCCGGTCGATCGAACGGATCTGTTCCCGGCAAGGGAGCTGCGCGTCGATGATGCGCTGCGCACACGGGCCGCGGTATTGCGGGACGGTGCGCCCTGGGCCGTATCCACCTGGGATCGGATCGCGGAGGGACTCAGCTTTCCGGGCATCGAATCGTGGCTCCCGTGGCTGGCGGATGCCGGGAGCGTCGCCGGGACGACGGCGGCCAACGTCGTCCTGTTCGACCCGGTGCGATCGGAAGCGAGAGCCGACGAGCTCCAGAGCGAGGAGACGAGCCTGGCCGAAGCGCTCGCCCCGACCTGGGGAGGCACGGCACCGCCGGCGAGCGATCACCCTCGTCTCTACCGGCCGCTCGATGTCCCCGCCCCACGCACGATCGAAGCACCTGCACAGCCCGCGGGTCCCGCTGACGAGGGGCTCGAGCTGCGGGCGCTCGATGCAACACCAGGTGACGCAGTTTCGGTGGCGGCCGCCCTCGAGCAGTGGCGGGGCAGGGACGTCACGGTGATCGTGGCGATGGACGGGGAGCCTGCCGCGGCGCGGGCGGCGCGACTCATCACCGAAGCAGGTCTCGGTCTCCCCGTCCGCGAGCGGCTGGAGAAGATTGAGGCCGCGGTGCTCGCCACGGGCATCCATCGCGGCTTCGTTGCCCCGCAGCTCGGTGTCGGCGTGGTGGGGGAACAGGAGGTCGCGGGCAGGAGGCGCTCCCACCGCAGGGCGGTTCCACGGGTAACGGCGCCCGGTGGCGTCGCGTATCGCGACCTCCAGCCCGGGGACTTCGTGGTGCATCACCATCACGGCATCGGGCGATTCGAGGGCCTCGTCCACCGCGAGATCGCGGGCGTGGAGCGCGACTACCTGCTCCTTGCATATCACGGTGCGGATCGGCTCTATGTGCCGACAGATCAGCTCGTGTCGGTTCGTCGCTACACCGGCGGTGAGTCTCCGCGGCTGTCGCGGCTGGGCGGCACCGATTGGTCCGCCACACGATCGAAGGTGCGCCAAGCCGTCGCCCTCGTCGCCGAAGAGGTCGTCGATCTCCATCGCAAGCGCGCCGCAGCGACAGGGCATGCGTTCGACCCGGACACGCCGTGGCAACGCGAGTTCGAGGCGAGTTTTCCGTACGAGGAGACGCCGGACCAGCTCACTGCCATCGCGGATGTCAAGCAGGACATGGAGCGACAGGCACCGATGGACCGGCTGGTGTTCGGCGACGTCGGGTTTGGCAAGACGGAGGTGGCGCTGCGCGGAGCGTTCAAGGCCGTCCAGGAAGGGAGGCAGGTGGCCGCCCTGGTGCCGACGACGCTCCTCGCACAGCAACACCACGCCACCTTCTCGGAGCGTCTCGCGTCCTACCCGATGCGGGTCGAGGTGCTGAGCCGCTTCCTCACTCCGCGGCAACAGAAGGACGTGATCGCAGGTCTGGCAGACGGCACCGTCGACCTGGTGGTCGGCACACACCGGCTCCTCTCGGAGGACGTCGTCTTCAAGGACCTCGGTCTGCTCATCGTCGACGAGGAGCAGCGGTTCGGAGTCGGCGCCAAGGACAAGCTGAAGAGGCTCCGGACCTCTGTCGACGTGATCACGCTCACCGCGACTCCCATCCCGCGGACGTTGGAACTCGTAATGACAGGGATTCGCGATGTGAGCCACATTCGCACCGCTCCCGAGGACCGGCACCCGATTCTCACCTACGTCGGGCCGTACGACGAGCACGCGGTGTCGGCGGCGATCCGTCGCGAGATGCTGCGCGAAGGCCAGGTCTACTTCGTCCACAACCGTATCCAGTCGATAGATCACGCCGTAGCCCGGCTCCGGGAACTGGTGCCGGACGCACGGTTCGGCGTGGTGCACGGGCGCATGAGCGAGGGCGGGCTCGAGCAGGTGATGTTCGACTTCTGGAATCGCGAGTTCGATGTCCTCGTTGCGACCACGATCATCGAGTCGGGTCTCGATCTCCCGCAGGTCAACACGCTCATCGTCGAACGGGCCGATCGATTGGGGCTTGCCCAGCTCTACCAGCTCCGGGGCAGGGTGGGTCGCTCCAGCCAGAGGGCGTATGCGTATCTCTTCCATCCACCGGATCAGACGCTGGGCGAGGATGCGTATCGGCGGCTCGAGGCGATCGGTGAGTACTCCGATCTCGGCTCCGGGTTCGAGCTCGCGATGCGAGACCTCGAGATCCGGGGTGCCGGTTCCATCCTCGGTGAGACCCAGGCGGGCCATGTCGCAGCAGTCGGGCTCGACCTCTACGTCGAACTGGTGTCGGACGCCGTTGCGGAGCTCAGGGGAGATCAGGGCGTGGCCGCTGCGGGGCTTCCCGAGGTGCGCATCGATCTTCCCGTCGACGCCCACCTGCCGGCGGAGTACGTGCCGTCGAGCGATCAGCGGCTCGAGGCCTATCGCAAGCTCGCGGCTGCGGCCACGTTCGGCGAGATCGAGGACATCGCCACGGAGTGGCGCGATCGGTACGGTGCGCTGCCGGACCGGGCGACTGCGCTGCTGGCCGTCGCACGCCTCCGGCTCGAGGCGATCCGGATCGGTCTCACCGAGGTCGTCAAGCTTCGGGACGAGATCCGGCTCGGACCGGTGACGCTCAGCATCTCGCAGTCGGTGCGGCTCGAGCGGTTGCAGCGTCGAGCGGTCGTGCGCACGGACCAGGTGTTCATCCCGGTGCCGCGGGGTGAGCTTCTCGCTTCGCTCACGGAGTTCCTTCGTACAATGTGGCCGCCCGCAGACGAATGAGGAGATCCGTGGCAGGACTGAGGCGATCGCTCGCTCCCGGGATCGCAGCGCTGGCGTTGATCGCCGCCGCTTGCGCCGGCGTCGACGCCACGATCCTGGCGACGGTGGACGGCGCCGAGATCACCGTCGACGATTTGCGGGTCATGCGTCCGGCATACGAGGGCGAATTCGAGACGAACACCGAGCGGGTACGCACCGACTTGACCGTGCTCATCATTTCCGAGGCCGTGCTGGCCTCGGCGGCCGATCTCGGTGTCGAGATCACGGAGGCGGAGATCGACCAGCGCATCGCAGATCCGCCCCCGCGGTACGCGGACGCGTTGGCGACCACGGCGGCGGACGTGGAGCTGACGGAGGTGGTGCTGCGACGCGACGCACGCATGTCGCTGCTCCGGGACAAGGTGTCCGCTGAGTTGATGCGCGCCGAGGACGGCTTCCTGGAGGGCATCATCGACGAGGCGCCGCAGGAGGTGGCGGTGGGCTGTATCCGCCACATCCTCGTGGACACCGAGCAGGAGGCTCTCGCGGCCCTCGATCGTCTCGGAGCAGGTGAGGACTTCGCTGCGCTTGCAGACGAGCTGTCTACCGACACGGTGAGCATCGGCGGTCTGCTGGCCAATGCCTCCACCTGCATGTTGCCCATGGGGCGCTGGGTCCCGGAGTTCGCATCCGTGGCCGCCGTCGCTCTCGACCTCGCCCGATATGTCGGGATGGCCGAACACCGTGACCTTGAGCCGGTCGCCCGCTCCCAGCCGATAGGCGTCGAGCCCTTGCGCCGAGGCGCCGTCCTCGGCGCGGGTGACGCTGCGCGTGGACGGTGCGCTCG
>JBHHXA010000220.1:0-4026 GCA_046756805.1 Acidimicrobiia bacterium | reverse complement strand
CGAGGATCGACGAGCCGAAACTCGACGCCGCCCCCGACACGGACGACGACGTTGGTGTGCGGATCGCGGGGAGCGTCGGCCGTGGCGAGCATCACCCGACCGGACATGCCGAGGTGAGTCACCCACGTCAGGCCGGTGGTCAGATGCGCCAGGAGGAACTTGCCGTGCCGGTCGAGCCTCCGAATGATCCGCCCCACCATGCGGTCCGCAAAGTCCCTGGGGTCGGGTTGCCTCCGGAGCATTCGGGCTCTGCCGATCTCCACGTTGACGATACGTCTGCCCTCGAGCGCGGGAGCAACGGCCCTTCGCGTGGCTTCGACCTCGGGAAGCTCAGGCACCGTCGCCGGCGACGGGCCCGCTCCCGGCTGCCAGCAGCGCGGCAGCGGCCTCCGCCGCTTCCTGCTCGGCGCGCTTCTTCGACGTCCCCATCCCCGTACCGAGCACACGGCCTCCGGCTACGACCCTTGCCGTGAACCGCTTGGCATGTTCCGGGCCCTCCTCGTCGATCTCATACCGGGGATGGATGCCTTCACGGGCGAGGTCCTCTTGAAGCCTCGTCTTAAAGTCCCTTCTGCCGGGGGCGGCGGCGCGTTCCGTGATGAGAGGCGCCCACCGCTCGAGAACGACCCTCCTCGCCTCGAGGAAGCCCGCATCGACGTAGAGGGCACCGAGGAGGCTCTCCACGACGTCAGAGAGGATCGAGTCCTTGTTCCTGCCACCGGTGAGCTCCTCCCCGCGGCCGAGAAAGATCGCATCGGGTAGACCGAGATGGCGCGCCATCGTCGCCAGGGTGCGTTCGTTGACGACCGCAGCCCGCACCTTCGCCATCTCGCCTTCGGCCAGGGCGGGATAGGTCGTGTAGAGATAGTCGGTGACGGACAACTGGAGGACGGCGTCTCCGAGGAACTCGAGCCGCTCGTACGACTCGTCGAGCCCCTCCTCCGATGCGCAGGACCGATGGATGAGAGCGGTCCGCAGCAGATCCCGGTCGGCGAACTTCCACCCCAGCGTCTGCTGGAGAAGGTCCAGGGCGTCGGACTGCGGAGGCACCTCAATCGTCCCCTGCGGCGAGACCCGTTGCGATCCTCTCCACGAGACCCCGCGAGGCGCCCTCATCTGCCATGGCGATGGCATTGGCGACGGCCAGCCGGGAGGACGAGCCGTGGGCGACGACGACCACACCCTTCGTGCCGAGAAGGTGGGCCCCGCCGGTGGCTTCGGGATCGACCCGCCGTCGCAGGCCCGCAACGGACGCCGCCATCGTGTCTCCCGCGGCCAGGGGCGAACGCGCGATCGCCTCCTCGAACATCTCACGGACGAGGTGCGCGGTACCTTCTGCGGTCTTGAGCAGCACGTTGCCGGTGAACCCGTCCGTGACGAGGACATCGACCGCATCGGTCGCGAGATCCCGGCCCTCGACGTTGCCGACGAAGCGGATCCCCTCGACGGCGCGCAAGCCGTCGAACGCGGACTTCTCGAGATCCCGGCCCTTGCCCTCTTCCTCGCCGATGTTGACGAGACCGACTCGTGGCTCGGGGATGCCGAGCAGCGTTTCGGCCAGTGCGGCTCCCATCACACCGAATTGCACGAGATGCTCGGAGCGGCATGCGAGGTTTGCGCCGGAGTCGAGCACGACCTTGCTGCCGGGAAAGAGGGTCGCCAGCGACGGTCTGGCCACACCGGGAAGGCGACCGATCAGGAACGCGGCGGCAGCCAGGACGGCGCCGGTCGACCCTGCGCTCACGACACCGGCGGCATCACCATTCGCCACGAGCCGTGCCGCCACCGAGATCGACGCATCCTTGCGCTCCCTGATCGCCGCGGCGGGATCCTCATCCATCCGGATGACCTCGGTGGCGTGCACCACGTCGAGATCGAACCCCACCTCGTCCAGGATCGTGCGGACTTGCGGCTCGTCGCCGACGAGCACCACGTCATGTCCGTCCTTTGCCGCATCGACGGCGCCACAGACGATCTCACCGGGAGCGTGGTCGCCCCCCATGGCATCGACGGCGATCAGCGACATGGAGCCGCTACTCGACCGCGATGACTTCGCGGCCCTTGTAGCTGCCGCACTCGTGACAGAGCCGATGCGGGAGATGCATCGCGCCGCACTGCTGGCACTCGACCGTCGCCGGAGCCGTTACCCGCCATTGCGCCTTGCGGCGCCGCGTGCGGGAGCGCGACATCTTCTTCTTGGGTACCGCCATTGAGAACAACCTCTTTCAGGTCACATCCCCGGCCTCGAGGATGCCCCGCAGGGCCGAGAACGGGGAGCTCACGTCGTCGTCACCGGGAGTCCCGGTATTCAAGTCGCTTTCGGAATGCCCAACAAGTCCCGGGCAATCCTCACCACACGAGGTGACCACGGGCATCGCTAGCAGGAGCTCGTCGCGTACCATCGGCTCGAGGTCGATCTCGTCACCGTCGAGGAGATACTCCGCCTCGTCGTCGAACCCGGGCTCGGCGAAGAGCTGCTCGACATCCACGACCGCGGACTCCTCGTAGACGCGAAGGCAACGGGTGCAGGTGTGTTCTGCGGTTGCCGTGATGGTGCCCCGCACGATGACGCCGCGTCCCGCGGTGGCCATCTCCATGCGGGTCCGGAGTGGCGGATCCATTGCGATCCGCGACACATCGACCGACCACGCCACCGGCGTCTCGATGCGGATGGGTTGTGACACGACGCGACCGCGCATCACGTCGGTCACGTTGACGAGAAAAGGCGAGCGACTGCTCATGGGCCGGCAAGTCTACGACGGACCGCGTTGCCCGCGGCCGGGTTTCACTCCGAGATCGGGACGTCGGGTGCGGCAGGCAGGGTCTCGTGAAACTGGGCCCTGGCACCCTGGACATAGCGAACGAGCTCCGCCAGAAAGGTCTCCGCCTCGGTCAGCTGCTGCTCCGCAAAGTCCTCCGCCTCGAGACGGATACGCTCCGACTCCTTCTCGCTGTTCCGGACGAGCCGGTTCGCTTCCTCGACCGCCTCCTGGATGACGTGAGACTCAGACACGAGCGTCTCCGACTTCTCCCTGGCCTTGCCGAGCATCTCGCGCGCCCGCTCGTTGGTCCTCGTCACGTAGCGCTCCCGCTCGCGAACCATCCAGCGGGCGGCCCTCAGCTCTTCAGGGAGCAGCTCCTGGGCGCGATCGAGCGCACTCACGAGGTCGCCTTTCAACGCTTCGAGCCTCCCGAGGAACTCCTCCTTGTTCACCATCACGCTCGCCGACAACGGGACGGTCCGCGCATCACCCATCTCGGCGATCATGGCATCGATGACGGCCGACACCGAGGTTGTGGACTCCTCGAGGACGTCGAGGAGCTCTCCGGGGACGGGAGGGGGCTGGGTTGCGGCGCCGCCGCCGGTCGCGGTGCCGGGGTCGATGTCATTCATTACGCGAGCTTCTCCTTGAGGGCTGCCAGGACCGGCTCGGGCACGAGCGAAGCGACCGAACCCCCCAGCGAGGCCACCTGTTTCACGAGCGAGGAGGAGAGATAGCCGAACTCGGCCTTGGTGGCGACGAAGAGCGTGACGATGCCGGAGAGATGCCGGTTCATCTGTGACATCTGGAGCTCGAAATCGAAGTCCGTCATCGCCCGCAGGCCCTTCACGATGACGTCCACGTCCCTCAGGGCTGCGAAGTCGACCAGCAGACCGGAGAACGTGGCGGCTTCGACGTTGGGCCAATCGGCACAACACGACCGGAGCAGCTCACATCTCTCGTCTGCGGTGAACAGCGCCTTCTTGTCCGGGTTGTCCACGACCGCGACGACGACCTCGTCGAAGAGCCCCGCACAGCGTTCGACGACGTCGAGATGACCCTTCGTCGGCGGGTCGAAACTCCCGGGGACGAGCGCGCGGATCAACGTGCCTCCTTGTCGAGCCACCAGACTTCTCCATCACCGTAGCGCCGTTGCTCACTGATGATGAGCATGTCCGGTGCGCCGGTCGTCAGTGGTGTGCCGGCTCTGCGGTGGACGATGACCACGCCGGAAGGGGCAACGCGGCGGGCGACCGATCCCAGG
>JBHHXA010000219.1:0-4034 GCA_046756805.1 Acidimicrobiia bacterium | reverse complement strand
TCAACGAAGGACACGCCGCGCTCAGCCTGCTGGAGCGAATCGGAGCCCGAGGTGGCGCCAACGGAGCCACCGAAGCGGCCGTGCGAGATCGGACGCTGTTCACCCTCCACACCCCGGTTCCGGCAGGCAACGAGATATTCGGAGCCGAGTTCGTGGCGCGCTCGCTGGAGCTGGCGGTACCCGCGATTGCAACGGAGAGGGCGCTGGACCTGGGAAGGTCCCGCAATGGCGGCGATGCCTTCGATCTCGGTGCGATGGCCATCAGGCTCGCGGCGACGACCAACGGCGTCTCGCAACGCCACGCCAGCGTGGTCAACGCCGACTGGGGCGATCTCGTCGGGGGCAAAGCAGTCGGCGTCACCAACGGCGTCCACCCCCAGACGTGGATAGGCAGCGCGATGGCCCGCATCCTGCGCCGTACCTTTGGCCCGGACTGGCCCGCCAGGACCATCTCTCCCGAGGGCTGGGATGCGCTCTACGACGTCCGTGACGCCGACCTGTGGAACGCTCACACGACCCAGAAGCAGCACATGTTGCGCGACATCCGCAGCAGGCTGATGGACCAGTACGCCCGCCACGGCATGAGCCCGGACGAGTTGCGCCGTGTGAGGGACTACCTGCCGGACGAACGGCTCACCATCGCCTTTGCCCGCAGGTTTGCGACCTACAAGCGCGCCAACCTCCTCTTCTCCGACCCGGCGCGGCTTCGGCGGCTGCTCACCGACCCGGAGCGACCGGTGCAGATCGTCTTCGCCGGGAAGGCGCACCCCGCGGATCGCGAGGGTCAGGCACTCATCCGTTGGGTGGGAGAGATGTCGCGCGCTCCCGATCTGGCGGGTCACATCTTCTTCGTGGAGAACTACGACCTCGCACTCGGAGCGAGCCTCGTACAAGGTGCGGACGTGTGGCTGAACCACCCCCGCCCACCCCGGGAGGCAAGCGGGACGTCCGGGATGAAGGCGGCGGGCAACGGCGGTCTCAACCTCAGCGTGCTCGACGGCTGGTGGCTCGAGGGCTTCAACGGCAAGAACGGGTGGGGTTTCGGCGAGCACGAGACATCTGACCCCGAGGACGCAGCCACGCTGTATCACCTTCTCGAGAGCGAGGTCGTTCCCCTCTTCTACGACCGCGAGGACGGCGTGCCGCGCGGGTGGGTCCGGATGATGAAGGAGGCGATGGCTTCGGTGATCCCGCGGTTCTCGGCGCACCGAATGGCATTGGAGTACACCGAGCGGTTCTACCTACCGCTGGGTGGCGGCTGACTCATCAGAGGCGATCGAGCGCCCGTCTGATCCCGCGCACGGCCTGACCGGTTCGCTGTTCGTTCTCGACGAGAGCAAACCGGACGAAGCCGTCCGCCGAGGGCCCGAACCCGACCCCGGGACTCACCGCGACCTTGGCCGCCTGCAACAGGTGGACCGTGAAATCGAGCGAACCCATCTCCGCATACGGCCCGGGGATCTCCGCCCACACGAACATGGTGCCTGTGGGCTTGGCCACCTTCCAGCCCGCCCGGTTGAGCCCGTCCACCAGGACGTCGCGGCGCTTCTCGTAGACGGCGTTGACGTGCTCGATGTAGTCGTCGCACTCGTTCAGGGCGATGATCGACGCGATCTGGATGGGCTGGAACGTCCCGTAGTCGAGATAGGACTTCAGCTTGCCGAGGGCGGCGACCATCTCCGGGTTGCCGACCACGAAACCCACCCGCCACCCCGGCATCGAGTGGCTCTTCGAGAGCGTGTACAGCTCGACGCCCACCTCCCTGGCGCCGGGCACCTCGAGCATGCTCGCGGGGCGGTAGCCGTCGAAGCTGATGTCGGCATACGCAAAGTCGTGGACGAGCATGACGCCGCGCTCTGCGGCGAACGCGACGAGCCGCTCGAAGAAGCCGATGTCGACGGTCGCCGTCGTCGGATTGTGAGGGAAGGAGACGAGGATGACCCTCGGCCGGGGCCACGAATCCAGAAACGCCTCGTGGAGGCGATCGAAGTAGTCGACGTCCGTCGCCACCGGGACCGTTCGCACCTCGGCACCGGCAAGAGCTGGGGCGTAGATGTGGATCGGGTACGACGGCTCGGGCACGAGTGCTGCATCGCCGGGTTGGACCAGCGTCCACATGAGGTGCGAAAGGCCTTCTTTGGCGCCGATCGTGTTGATGACTTCGGTATCCGGATCGAGGTCTACGCCGAACCGGCGCTGATACCGGTCCGCCACGGCCTTGCGCAGGTTGGGGATTCCGCGGGATGCGGAGTAGCGATGGTTCCTTCCCGTCGCCACCGCCTCTGCGAGCTTCTCGACCACGGCCGGCGGCGACGGGATGTCCGGGTTCCCGAACCCGAGATCGATGATGTCCTCACCCGCGCGACGCGCATCCAGCTTCAGCTGATTGACATGAGCAAAGACGTAGGGCGGCAGGCTGCCGATGCGACGAAACTCCATGACCGCAGCGTAACGCTGCATCGCCACAGCGCTCGCTTCCGACGACGCCCGTCAGTGTGCAATCAGCCTCCGCAGCTGGGCCGGCACGAGATCTGCCGCCCAGGCGACCATTCCTGTGACGAGATCGAGCGCGTCCTCACTGCCGGGCCAGTAGGTCTCGACGACACCGTCCGGGGCGCCCTTCACGAGATGGTCGATGGCAAGCGCCACCACGAGAACGTCGTCGATCTGACCGAGCACCGGGATCACATCAGGGATGAGATCGATGGGCGACACGACGTACGCGGCGACGACGCCGGCGACGATCTTGCGGCGGCGCGGCACCTTGGGATCTCGCAAGAGGTGACCGAGCAGGACAAGCAAGTGCGGAAGCGCCAGCGCCAGCTCTGCGATGATCTGCCCCCGGGTTCGCGGCGGAGCGCCCGGGTCGGTATCGAGTCCGATGTCATCGGTACCGGGCATGCGAAGGATGTCACCATCACCGCTCATACCCTGGCGCTCCCCAGGGACAGGCGGCCTGTGGCCAGATCCTCTGCGAGGAGCGCGGCGCCGACGCCGCTCGCCCTGGCGCCCAGACCGGCGACGAGGATGGGAGGCAGCATGCGATGCGATCCACCATGGAGCGCATCGGCGGCGATCCTACGGGCGGGAGCGAGCAGCGACTCCCCCACCGAACCGAGACCACCGCCGACGACGATCACATCGGGATCGAGCACGGCAATCAGGTTGCACAAACCCCTCCCGAACGCTTCTCCGACCTGCGCCACGAGGTTGCGGGCGGTCTCACTCCCGGCATCGGCAGCCCTCGTGACGGTTTCGCCGGTGAGGGCCTCGTCACCCAGACTCATGGCGAGACCGCCCTCGGGGTTTTGCTCGATGAACTCCCGTGCGAGACGAACCAGCGCGGGACCGGACGCCACGGTCTCCCAGCAGCCCCGCTTGCCGCAGCTGCATTGCAGCCCGCCGGGTTGGTAGATCATGTGCCCCCATTCGCCGGCGAACGACGAGCCGCGATGGATCCGGCCGTCGAGGATCATCGCACCACCTATCCCCGTTCCCAGCGTGACGAGCAACACGTTGTCGTAGCCGCGGGCGACCCCGAGATGGCGCTCGCCCCAGACACCTACGTTGGCGTCGTTGTCGACGACCACAGGCACCCCGAACGCGGAAGCGACCCCCTCTCGCACGGGAACCCTCGTTCCCGCCACGTGTGGCCCCCACACGAACACGCCGGTCGGCCACTCGACGAGTCCGGCCACACCGATCCCGATGGCGGCGACGTCGTCGCTCCATACGGCACGGACCGCCTCTGCGGCGTTGCCGACGAGGTCGTCGGTCGCGGGGGTCGACAGCTTCGCTTCGTCCACGATCTCGCTGTTCTCCATGCGCACCGCGAGCGTCTTGGTTCCGCCGAGGTCGATGCCGATGGTGGTGGCCACGAAGCTCCCGTCAGTCGAGATTGATCTTGGTCGGGCCCGGATCGACGTCGTCGTCCTCGGTGTCGTCGGCAGTCGCGATCTCTTCCAGCAGCGCACCGACGCCCGCCAGCACCTCGTAACCCGCTCGCATCCAGTGCATGCTGGCCCTGCGCATGC
>JBHHXA010000218.1:0-4036 GCA_046756805.1 Acidimicrobiia bacterium | reverse complement strand
CATGTCGGCGCCGAAACCGGACTCGGTGATCACGAAGTCACCGAGATGGAGCGCGACACGGTCGGCGAGGATCGACGAGTTTCCGTGAGCGATGTTGGCGAACGGTCCGGCGTGGACGAACGCAGGCTGGCCCTCGAGCGTCTGCATGAGAGTGGGGTGGAGTGCGTCGCGCATCAGCACCGCCACCGCACCCGCTATCCCCAGATCCTCGAGCGTGATCGGATCGCCGTTCTTGGACGTACCGATCACGACGCGACAGCAGCGCTCTCTGAGATTCCGCAACGCGGACGAATAGTCCGACCCGTCGACGAGGGCGAGAATCGCCATCAGCTCGCTGGCAACGGTGATGTCGTACCCGGTCTCGCGCGGCCTGCCGTCCGCAGAGCCGCCGAGACCAACGATGACGTTGCGCAAGGCCCGGTCGTTGACGTCGACCACCCTCCGCCACGAGATCTTGTTGGCGTCGATGGCGAGCCGCTTCAGCCCGAGACGCTCCAGATCCTCGTCGCTGAGCCGGGTCTCGTGGTACCAGCGTGCGTCGATGGCCGCTGCGACGAGGTTGTGGGCAACGGTGATGGCGTGGATGTCGCCCGTCAGATGGAGGTTGAACTCCTCCATCGGCACAACCTGGCTGTAACCGCCTCCCGCGGCACCGCCCTTGATACCGAAGGTGGGGCCCATCGATGGCTGCCGGATACAAGCGATCGCCTTGTGACCGAGCGCACCCAGTCCCTGGGTGAGCCCCACCGTCGTGGTCGTCTTCCCCTCTCCGAGCGGAGTAGGAGTGATCGCGGTCACGTCGACGTACTTTCCCATGGGATTCGCCGTGATGCGGCTCAACGCATCGAGGTGGACCTTTGCTTTCGTCCACCCGAACGGGATGAGCTCTTCCTGCTCCAGCCCGAGTTTCCCGGCGATCTCAGCGATGGGCCGGACGTCTGCTGCCTGTGCGATCTCGAGATCGGAGGGAACCGGCCTCGATCGTGGCTGCCTCTTCGTCCGTTTCCGCCCCCAGCTTCGCCTCGATGCACGAGACGAACTCGCCGATGAGCCGCTTCGACATCTCCTTGATGAGCCCGGTGCGTCCGAACTGAGCCGCCGCACCGGAGAGCAGCACGTCCGCATCAACGGTGACCCGGGCTCCGGTGGCGGTGGGCTCGACCGTGTACGCCACACCGACCTGGCCGATGCTGCCGCCGGACTTGTCGACACCCTTGCCCTTCACCGAGCCGGAACGGCTGGCGGCGTCGGCAGTGACGGTGGCCTCTCCCTCGAACCTGGCCGTCATCGGACCCAGCTTTGCGGTGACTGCGCCGGCGTACGTGCCGTCTCCCCTGTCTTCCGTGAGCTCGGCGCCGGGGAGGCATCGCGCCAGCTCGGGCACGTCCTGAAACAGTCCCCACACCTTCTCGGGTGGCCGCTCGACCTCGATGACCTCGGTGATCTTCATGCGCGCTCCTGCAACGGTGACGGCGCGGGACTCTACTTCAGTGACGCTGGTGCTTCACGACCCACGGGGTCATCTCGCGTACTCCGCCGGTTGCGTCTCGAAGACGCTCTTGCAGCCGGGACAGCAGAACCGGTAGGTCTCGTCTCCGTGGACCGTGACGAACCGTGCGCCCTCGACGTCCACGGACATGCCGCACACCGGATCAACCGAGGTGACGGGGGCGATCTCGGGCACGGAAGCCGCCCCGCTCAAGCCACCGGAAGCGCGGATCGCGACCAGTTCGGCGAGAACTGCGACGGCAATCTCTCTGTGCTCGATGGGGCCCAGATCGAGGCCTGCCGGCGTGTGGACTCGCCGCAGCTCTTCGTCCCCGAAGCCGCGGTCGCGCAGATAGCCCAGCACGTTTTCTGCTCGCTTTGCCGATGCGACGAGGCCCACATAGGGCGCACGGGTAGCGAGCGCCGCCTCCAGCGCCGGTTCGTCATAGTGGCCCTGGGTGGCGACCACGACGGCTGTCGCGTCGTCGACGTCGGGTGCGGACATCGCGGCAACGCTCGTCACGATTGAGACGCCGGGAGCGTGACCCTCGCCGTCGCCGCCGTCCTCGACGACGGTCACCCGCCAGTCGAGGTCGAGGACGAGGCGGGCGAGCATCTTCACGGCCGGGGATCGCCCGACCACCACCACGTGCGGCTGCGGCAGCACCGGTTCCATGAACACCTCCAGTGCGCCTTCGGAGGCGCATGCGATCGGCACGGTCATCACCCCGTCCCTCGTGTGCCCGTCGAGCTCCTCCGCGGGGCCGAGGTACATCAGCCTCGCCTCGCCGTCTCTCAACACGCGCCGCGCCTCGCGGAGAACCGCAGGCTCGGCGCATGCGCCCCCAATCCATCCGTGGACGGTGCCGTCGGGCTCGATGAGCGCGGCACCGCCCTGCTTGCCGGAGGATGGGCCCCGAGCCCACACCACCGTGGCGACGACGTACGGCTGGTGCCTCCGATGGAGATCGGAAGCGAGCGCGAGCAGCTCTCGATTCACCGCGCGCCGTGATCCCTCATCGCCTGCCAGACGCGGTCGGGGAGTACGGGCATGTCGATGTTGCGCACGCCGGTCTGCTCCAGGGCATCGATCACCGCGTTGACGTATGCCGCGGGCGAGCCGACGGTGGCCGACTCACCAACGCCCTTGGCACCGATCGGATGGTGGGGTGAAGGAGTCACCGTCTCGTCCAGCTCGAACCGCGGGGTCTCCCACGCCGTCGGGATGAGATAATCCATGAAGTTCGATCCGATGCAGTTCCCCGCCTCGTCGAAGGTGATCCACTGCATGTTCGACATCGCAAAGCCCTCGGCGAGACCTCCGTGGATCTGGCCATCGACGATCATCGGGTTGATCCGGACGCCGCAGTCGTCGACCGCCACCATGCGGCGCACCGTCCACTGCCCTGTCCCGGAGTCGACGTCGACGACCACGATGTAGCTCCCGAACGGATATGTCATGTTCGGCGGGTCGTAGTAGTGGACGCCCTCGAGCCCGGCCTCCATCCCCTTGGGATGGTTCGTATACGCGGCAAAGGCGACGTCCTGAATGGTGACCGACGACTCGGGTGAGCCCCTCACGGAGAACTTGCCCACCTCCCATTCGAGATCCTCCTCGGAGGCCTCGAGCAGATGCGCTGCGATCTTCCGTGCCTTGCTGCGCAGCTTGCGCGACACCATCGAGGTCGCGGCACCCGCGGTCGGTGTCGAGCGCGACGCATACGTCCCCAGGCCGTACGGCGTGTTGTCGGTGTCGCCCTCGACGACCTTCACATCGCCGACCGGGAGCCCCAGCTCCTCCGCGACGATCTGTGCAAACGTCGTCTCGTGACCTTGACCCTGGGTCTTGACGCCGAGCTTGAGGATGGCCTTCCCCGTGGGATGCACCCGCAGCTCGGCAGAGTCGAACATCTTGAGACCGAGAATGTCGTAGTCCTCGGAGGGACCGGCACCGACCACCTCGGTGAAGGACGCGATCCCGATGCCCATCAACTTTCCCTCGGCCCGCGCCCGAGATTGCTCTTCGCGGAGCTTCTCGTACTCGACGATGTCCATCGCCTTACGTAGCGCAGCCTCGTAGTCACCGGAGTCGTACACGAATCCCGTGGGCGAGTGGTACGGGAACTGATCGGGCTGGATGAAGTTCCGGAGCCGGAATTCGGCAGGGTCGATGCCCAGGTCGTATGCCGCGTTCTGCACGAGCCGCTCGATGAGGAACGACGCCTCGGTCACCCGGAACGAGCAACGGTAGGCAACGCCTCCGGGCGCCTTGTTCGTGTACACGCCCTTCGTCGTGACGTGCGCCGCCGGGTCGTCGTAGGACCCGGTGACGATGTGGAACAGACCGGCCCTCACCTTCGTCGGCTGGGCGTCTGCGTAGAAGGCGCCCTGGTCGGACATCATGTCCACCTTGAGACCGAGGATCTTGCCCTCATCGGTGACGGCGAGCTCGCCCTTCATGTAGTAGTCACGGGCAAACCCGGTCGAGATCAGGTTCTCCGTTCGGGTCTCCACCCATTTGACGGGAGATCCGAGCACCAGCGAGGCG
>JBHHXA010000217.1:0-4074 GCA_046756805.1 Acidimicrobiia bacterium | reverse complement strand
CGAGGTCGATGAGAGCCGGGCCGCGACGGGGAGGTACACGTACGGATAGCTGAGAAGCGTGAGAATGAGGAACGCTCCCCAGAATCCCTCGACCCGGGACAGGAAGCTCACGAGACCGCCGGTACCGAACGCCGACAGCACGGCCGTAGCGCCGACGAACGAGGGGATGACCAGCGGCAAGGGGAGGACCACACGCCAGAACCTCCGTCCGGGCAGATCGGTGCGGATCGCGAGCCAGGCGAGCACAGTGCCCAGCACCGCACAGGCCGCCGCGGTCGTGGTTGCGATGAGCAGCGAGTTGCCGAGTGGTCGGAGTGTCCGCGAGGACGCGAGCGTGCCCCAGAAGTCGCCCCCGAGCGTCAGTGTGCCCCACGCCAGGTATGCCACAGGGAACAGGAAGAGCAAACCGACGAGCACGGTTGCGAGCCGGAGCCCGTCACGGGAGCGCTCCGGCGCGAGCGCCGCCGTGTTGTCAGGAGCCTTCGAGACCACTCTCATCGATCAGCTCTTTCGTTCGTTCCAGGCCGCCACCCAGCCGGTCGAGGTCGTGGGTGGCTACGTCGATGCTGGAGAGTGGAGGCAGCTCCGCAACGGGGACGACACCCGACGCCAGCGGGTACTCGAACGTCTGCTCGCTGAAGAACCGTTGTGCCTGCTCACCGAGCATGAACTCGACCAACTGATTCGCCAGCCCGGCATCGTCGGTGGCGGCCAGCACTCCGATGGCGGTAGCGATGAGGAGCGAGCCGATGTCCCCGTCTGGGAAGAAGTAGTTCTCGGAAGGAACGCCCGGTTCCTCAGCGAGCGCACGGTAGTTGTAGTAGTGGTTGACGAGCCCGAACGGAACGTCACCGCGGCCCACTGCCTGGACGATCGAGGTGTTGTTCGCATAGACCTCAGCGTCGTTGGCGACGAGACCGCGCAGCCAGTCGAGGGTGACCTCGTCACCGTGCAACTCACGCATGGCGGTGACGAAGTCCTGGAACGAGCCGTTGGGAGGGGCCACCGCTACCAGACCGCGGTACTGCGCCTCCGTGAGGTCGAACACCGACGCCGGCAGGTCCGCCGGGTCCACGAGATCACGGTTGTAGACCAGCACCCGCACCCTGCCCGACATCCCTGTCCACAACCCCTCGCCGCTGCGGAACTGGGGCGGCACGAGCGAGAGCACCTCGTCACCTATGGGACGGAGAAGCCCGTCTCCCGCAAGGAAGCCGACGGCTCCGGGGCTCTGCGAGATGAACACGTCCGCCGGGCTGCGATCACCCTCCTGGGAGATGAGCAGGGCGAGATCGGCAGACTGGCCGTACCGAACCTCGATGTCGATGCCGGTGGACGTAGCAAAGTCCTCGAGGAGCGGTCCGATGAGGTTCCTGGTTCGGCCGGAGTACACAGTGATCGTGTCGCCCCCGCCCCCGCACGATGTTGCGACGAGGGCCGCGGCAACGACCACGACCGCGAGCCGGATCTGGCGCGAGGGGGTGAGCCTCCGCCTCATGCCGTGAGCCGCCGCTTCGTCGTCTCCACTCGGTGCCGGAGCTGACGATGGACGACGTCATCGAGGTCGGTGGTGAGATCCACTCCCAGCTCGGTACGGCATCTCGCGGTGTCTGCAAAGGTCGCCTCGGCCTCTTCTACGGTTGCGGGTCTGACCATGATGTCGGCGTCCCGGCCCACGCTGTGCTCCACCGCAGCGATCATCTCCCGAAGGGTGCGGGGACGGCCCGCACCGAGGTTCACGACCCCCGAGAACCCGGAGGCCGCCATCGCGATCAGCCCGTCGACGACCTTGCGGACGTCCGTGACGTCGCGGGCCCGATCGAGCGAGCCGAGCACGGTCACCGGTGCGCCTTCCATGATCGCGTCGAGCCACAACGACAGCGCCATGTCCTCCCGTTGCCGCTCTCCGACCACGGTGAAAGGACGTGCGATCGCCGCGGTGCCTCCTCGCCGCGCCCACTGCATGCACATTGCCTCCATCGCCGTCTTGGCGACGGCGTACCCCCCTTGGGGACGCAGCTGGTCGTCCTCGTGGCTGGGTCGCAGCCCGTTGCCACTCCTCAGGGCTCCGCCGTAGACGGAAGAGGACGACGTGACGACGAGACGGGTGTCGAAGGGTGTCGCATCGAGCAGCCTCGAGGTCGCGGTGAGGATGTCCCGCTGCCGGCTCGCCTCTACTTTGGGGCCCCCGGCCCTGACACCGGATCGCGCCGCGAGATGGAACACGACATCGGCCCACGCCGCCCAGTCATCGAGCAGCGGGGCTGCCGCAGGTTCGGACAGGTCGACCACGAGGTGCCGGCAGGGTGCGCCGCTCCACTGGCAGCGGTCGGAGCCGACGACGTCGTGGCCCAGAGAGACGAGGCGATCGACGAGATGGGAGCCGATGAAGCCCGCGGCTCCGGTGACGAACGCTCTCATGGACGGTGATCGTAATTGCACTATGGCAATAGTGTAAAGTCGCCCGCACGATGACTGTTCGGCATGCCTTACGGACCCGTTCCCAGCACGGCTGGCTCGCTGTCGCGATCGGGATCGCAACGGCGGCGACCATCGCCATCGTTGTCCGCTCGGTCGACGGCGCCTCTCTTCGGCTCGCAGCACGCGAGATCTTCGCCAGCCCGTGGCTCCTCGCCGGAGCACTCGTGATGTTCGCCGGTGCGTTCGCCGTGCGCGCCGAGATCTGGCGCCGAGTGCTGCCTGGTCTGGGGTTCTGGCAGGCCTGGGCGGCGATCCACGTCACGCTCGCCGGCAACCACCTGCTCCCACTCCGCCTCGGCGAGCCGCTGCGAGTCGTGTCCGTCGCCAGGCGTGCCAACGTCACCACGGCCGAGGCGGCAGCATCGACGCTGGCGTTGCGCGCCGCAGACATCCTCATCGTCGTCGCGCTCGCGGTC
This sequence comes from Acidimicrobiia bacterium, assembly GCA_046756805.1. GTDB lineage: Bacteria > Actinomycetota > Acidimicrobiia > Spongiisociales > UBA5794 > CAMYMC01. The sequence continues at coordinate 1,177 of JBHHXA010000217.1, read as the reverse complement.
GTCCTCGGTGCCGGGAGTCTTCCGTTCTTCGGAGCAGCGGCCACCTCCGTCATCGTCGGAGGCTCCCTAGCGGTCGGCGGCGCGGGTGTGTTCTGGTTGCGCCGCCTCCGGGCGGCAGGACGCATCCGGATGCCGGGACCCGCGGCGATCGCAGGCAGCGCGCTCGCCTGGGTCCTGGAGGCCGGGATCGTCTTCGCTGCGGCCCGAGCCGCCGGCCTGCCGCTCACGTTCACGGAGGCCGTGTTCGTGTCCGTCGTGTCCGTCGCCGCGCAGGTTGCCGCATTCGCTCCGGGAGGCTTCGGCACGTACGAAGCCGGGGCCGTCGCCGCGTATGCATCACTCGGTCACGACCCGGGTACTGCGCTGGCCGCGGCTCTCGTCGCTCACGCACTGAAGACCGCATACTCGCTCGTCGTCGGTGCCTTCGCGGCGGTGGCCCCGTCACCGGGCATCGTTGGCCGGCTACGGCTCCCACGTCGCCTTCCGGAGCGGCCCTCGGGCCGTCCGATCGGCCACGAGCAACCGGTCGTGCTGTTCATGCCCGCCTTCAACGAAGAAGAGATCGTGGCCGCGACGGTCGAGCGCACCCCGAGCGTGGTCCACGGCCACAGCGTCGTGGTGCTGGTGGTCGACGACGGATCGGTCGACGGCACAGCGAGCGAAGCCCGGGCCGCAGGCGCCGACGTCGTGTCGCTCGGAGCCAACCGGGGGCTGGGCGCCGCCGTCCGCATCGGCGTGGCGAAGGCGCTGGAGTTCGATCCCGCCGCGGTGGTCTTCTGCGACGCGGACGGCGAGTACGCACCCGAGGAGCTGGCGATCCTCACCGAGCCCATCCTCAGGGGCGAGGCCGACTACGTCGTGGGGTCTCGATTCGGCGGGAACATCGAGCGCATGCTTCCCCACCGCCGGCTGGGAAACCGGGTGCTGAGCGGCATGTTGTCCCTCATCGCACGTCGAAGGGTGAGCGACGGTCAGAGCGGCTATCGCGCCTTCTCCGCTCCGGCCGCCGAGTCGGCCGAGATCATCCACGACTACAACTACGCCCAGGTCCTCACGCTCGACCTTCTCGCCAAGGGATACCGGTACGCCGAGGTGCCGATCCGCTACAGCTTCCGGACGACGGGATCGTCGTTCATCCGGCTCGGCACCTACCTGCGCCACGTCATCCCCGCCGTCC
>JBHHXA010000216.1:0-4128 GCA_046756805.1 Acidimicrobiia bacterium | reverse complement strand
AGCGCGAGCAGCAGCGACGTCGTCGGGGTGATCGCAGAGCCGACCCAGAGATCGAGAATGGTTCGGCCCACCAGCACCAGCACGATCGACCCGATACCGGTGAGCACGATCGCGCCGACCATCGACCTGCGGAGCGTCGTTCTCACCCAGGCAGCGTCTCCGCTTCCGATGGCCTCCCCGTAGGCCGGCCAGAGCGGCATCAGCAGCATGCCCACCACGACCGAGAGGAAGCCGAAGAGCTGGAACGGAACAGCCAACTGCGGGACGGCGTCCGCACCGAGTGTCTGCGCGACCACGATGTTGTCGGAGGTGAAGGCGACGGCCGTGGCGACCTGGAGTCCGAGAAACAACCCGCCCAGCTTCAGCAGCTCCTTCACCGACCCCGAAGAGACCGCGGCACCCCGGGGACGGAGTTCGGTGTGCCGCCTCCCGAAGGTGTGCACTCCGTTGAGGATCGCCGCCAGCAGCGGCGCCCCGAGCAAGACCGCCACGAACCCGCGGAGGTCCGCCCCGACGGCGATCGCCACGAGCACACCGGCGACGGTGAGCACCGACCCCAGCGCCTGCCACAGCCCGGCGACGTAGCCCTCCTGCAGACCCCACTGCATCTTCTCGGTGAGCCTCGGAGCGAGACCCAGCACGAACAGGACGACGAACACGACAATCGCACCCGACGCTTCTGCCGCAGTCGCCTCACCGGTGACGTTGAACGCGCTGCCCCAGTCGACCGTCGCAACGACAATCGCCAGCGCGATACCGAGCACCGGTGTCGCAACGAGGAGCATTGCCAGCCCGCTCGAGACGAACGACCGGATGGACGCGACATCCTGCTCGCCCTGGGCACGGGAGATAGCCGTCATGAGCCCGTTGCCCAGCCCGAGGTCGGCAAACGCCAGCAGCGCTACGAACGAGCTGATCGTGATCCAGACTCCGTAGCGCTCCGGTCCGAGATAGTTGAGCGCAAGCGGAACAGTCACCAAGGAACCGAGCAAGGCGACGACGCGAGCCACCGCGCTCGAACCGGCCGTGAGACCGGCTCGCTTGTACCGTGCGGTTGATCGCTCCTGGAGGTCGGAGACGTCGCGGGCGGAGACGTCGAGACCGTCAGCCGGCATCGTCACCAGCGGCCTCGATTGCGCGCCGCGCGACGACGGTGTAGCCGACGGGGAAACGTTCGGTGAGCCTCCCCAGCAGACGATCCAGACCACGCGCCGGGAGCACCACGACCAGCGCGTTGAGCGCCAACGCCACCCATCTCACCACCGGGACGTGCCACGTCGTGCCCAGAGCGACCGTCGAGACCTGATGGCCCACGAAGCTGCCCACGGAGCCATATGCAGCGATATCGATCGACGTGAAGCCGGACCGGCCGAGCAGCTCTTGCAGACCGTGCCTCGTGTAGCGGTAGTAATCGTGGGGCTCCTCGTGGAGCCTTGCGAGAAACGGAACGCTCAACACGAGCGTGCCACCCGATCTGAGCACGCGCGCCAGCTCAGCCAGTGCGGCCTCGGGCCGGGAGATGTGCTCGAGAACCTCCGAGCACAGCACCGTGTCGTACGACTCCGCAGCGACGCAGGCCATGTCGGTCGCGGATGCGAGGTACTTGACGTCGGGCGACCGCCGTTCGATGTCGAGACCGTCGTATTCGGTGAAGACCCCCTCCAGCCGGTCCCGGTACGGCATGGCGCCACATCCCACATCGAGCAACGCACCGGTCCCGTGCTCGCGGAGCCGGCGCATCAGAGCGCTGTCGAGACCGGCAGTCACCGGTGACGTCCAGCGACGCAGCGCGCCGAGACCGTCGAGTCGACGCCGGTTGGCCTCGATCACACCGGCCGCATCCGCAGTCTCAGCCGGCCCGGCGATCGGTGCACTCTGGACCACGATGCTTCACCGCAGCGTTGCAGGGATGACATCGTGGCGCTTCTTGTTCAGCTGCACGAGAAGGTCGGCGAGCATGCCGAGCAAGGCCAGAGCAAGTGCCCCGCCGAGCACCACGATCGTGTTGGTGCCGATCCGGAAATCCTTGTCGAACACGTCGAAGATCAGCTTGCCACCACCGACGAGGAACAGGAGCGCCGCTGGCGGCATGAGCACCTTCAGCGGGGAGTACGACAGGATCATCCGCACGACCTGAAGCAGGTAACGGCGGGTGTCGCTCCACCAATGGAACTTCGACTCGCCCTCCCGGGGGAAGTAGTCGATGGGGACGTACTTGACCGAATACCCGTTGCTGAGAAACGCCATCGTGATCGTGGTGACGCACGAGAAGCCCGTCGGGAGCAGATGGAGGAACTGGCCTGCGACATCGCGCCGGAACACCCTGAAGCCCGAGTTGAGGTCGGGGATCTTCGCACCGGTCAGGTACCCGGCGAGCCTGCGGATCAGCCACTTCGCGGGTCTGCGCAGCAACCGCACCGTTCCCTCCTCCGTTCGCCTGGCACCGACCACCTGGTCGTAGCCCTGCACCTCGCGGACGAGGTCGGGAATCGTGTCGTTGGGGTAAGTCATGTCGACGTCGGTCCACACGACGTACGTGCCGCGCGCCGCGAGCGTTCCGTATTTGCGCGCCGAGCCCGCGCCCCGGTTGGTCGCAAAGGGAAGAAGCCGGATGTCGTCGATCCCGCGGAGGATGTCGCGTGAGCCGTCGGTCGAGCCGTCATCGACCACGATGATCTCGAACGTGAACTCAGACGCGCTCAACGCCTCACGGATGCGGTGGATCTCCTTCTCGAGGTGACCCGACTCGTTGAACACCGGCAGGACGACAGACACGTCGACCGCGGGTCGATCGTCGTGCGGGTCGGGGATCAACTCAGCGCCCATCAGACCTCTGTGTCTGCCACGATTCGAACAGGGTTCCCTCTAGAAGGCCGAGCACGGACGTGACGAAACCGTGCGAGCGCCTCGCACTCCCATCGGCCACACCGGGGCCGGCTTGAGCGGAGGATTCACGGTCTGCCGCCGCTCACCGCTTCCTAGCATGCCGCTGATGAGGGCCGATCTCGATCTGGCACAAGAGGCCGCACGCAGGGCCGCAGCGATCGTTCGCGACCACTTCGGAACGACGACACGGGCCGAGCTGAAGGCCCGTTTCAACCCTGTCACGGATGCCGACAAGGAAGCCGAGGACGCGATCGTCGAGCTCCTCAGACGGGAGCGACCCGACGACGGGATCCTCGCCGAGGAGGGATCGGGTTCCGCATCTGCGGGGCGGCGATGGATCATCGACCCCCTGGACGGCACGGTGAACTTCGTCCACCGCATCCCTCACCTCGCCGTGTCCGTGTCGCTGTTCGAGGATGACGAGCCGATCGTCGCCGTCACCCTCGACCCCTTCCGTGACGAGGAGTTCACAGCCGCGGCGGAAGGTGGCACGCGACTCAACGGCGATCCCATCCACGTCTCCGGAGCGACAGACCTCGCCACGGCCGTGGTCGCCACCGGCTTCGGCTACGACCACGACGTCCGCGCCGACGCATACGCGACGACCCTCGGGGCCGTGTTGCGCAAGGTCAACGGTCTGCGACGCATGGGTTCTGCCGTCCTCGACTCGGCCTGGGTCGCGGCCGGGCGCTACGACGGGTACTGGGAGACCGGACTCGCTCCGTGGGACACCGCAGCGGGCATCTTGCTCGTCCGCGAGGCCGGAGGACGTGTGACGGACGAGCACGGATCGCCATCGCGACCGGAGGGCTCCTTCGTGGTCGCGGCAAACCCCCATCTCCAGGAGACGCTCCGCGCCATCATCGCGTCGAGCCTCTGATGACACTCGCCCCGGCCGAACAGCTGATCGTCGGCGGCAAGGTGCGAACCGCTGCCGGCGTCCCCGGGGATGCGGTGATGATCAGGGACGGCGTCGTCGCGGCAGTAGGAGCGGCTGCCGACCTGCGACGGGCCGGGCTCCACGAAGTCGCGTACCCCGATGCCGTTCTGCTTCCGGGGATGCGCGACGCACACTTCCACCCCGTCGCCTACGCGGCAGCGGTCACGAGACTGACGCTCGACGGCACGACATCGATCGCCGAAGTGCTCGACGTGGTGCGCGCCGAGGCGGAACGCACCGGCCCCGGCGTGCCGATCGCGGGCTTGCGGCTGGACGACGCGGCGCTGGCCGAGCGCCGGCTT
>JBHHXA010000215.1:0-4151 GCA_046756805.1 Acidimicrobiia bacterium | reverse complement strand
AGACCGTCATGCGGGATCACCCGGCGGGCGTCCGATCGGTGATCCTCGACTCGACCTACCCGATCGCTGCGGACATCATGAGCGAGTCGCCCGCGAACCTGAACCGGGCACTCGGGACCCTGTTCAGCGCGTGTGCGAACGACCAGGCCTGTCGCACCACATACCCGGACTTGGAAGCGAGGCTATTCCGCCTCATCGACCAGCTCGACGCAGACCCCGTCGGCTTCACGGCCCGCGACTTCTTGTCCGGCGAGCAGTACGACGTCCTCCTCGATGGCACCGGCCTGCTCGGAACGGTCTTCCAGGGTCTGTACTCGGAGGACGTGTTCCCCCAACTCCCACAGCTGATCGAGGACCTCGAGGTGGGTGACACCGTCATTGCAAGCCTCCTGACGAGCAACGACATCGTCAACGCTCAGTTCTTCTCGTTCGGGATGCACCTCTCGGTGCAGTGCAGAGAGGAGGTGCCCTTTACCTCGGCGGCTGCGATCGATGCCGGTCTGGAGCCCTATCCGCGGCTGACGGACCTGTTCGACGAGTCCATCAACCTCTCGACACCGGTGTTCGAGGTCTGCGACCTGTGGCAATCGGGGACCGCGGACCCGCTCGAGAACGCCCCCGTGGAGAGCGACATCCCGACGCTGGTCATGGCAGGGTCCTTCGATCCGATCACCCCTCCGGATTGGGGCCTCCAGGTGGCGACCTCGCTGGACAACAGCGCGTTCGTGGAGTTCCCGACCCTCGGTCACGGAACGTCCGTAGCGGGCGAATGTCCGGTCGAGATCGCCCTCGAGTTCGTCAACGACCCCGGCGCCGAGCCCGCGACCGGATGCATCCGTTCGATGGACCCCGTTCCTTTCGTCATCGCACCCTTCGACGTGTCCGCCATCCGTCTCGAGGCGTTCCGGGAGGATGTGTTCGGAACAATGCTGTCCGGCGTCGTGCCGGAAGGCTGGGAGTCCATCGGGGACGGCGCCTGGACTCGAGGCGAGACCGCACTCGATCAGACCTCGATCGTGCAGCAGCCGCTTCCGCCGGGACTCGATGAGGGCTTCGTCCTCGGACTCTATGAAGACCAGCTCGGTGTCATCGACAGCCTCGCCTTCCAGGGCGAGGTTGCTTCGCCATCCTTCACCTGGCGGCTGTTCTCGGGCGACATCGACGGGTTCGTGGTGGATGTCGCACTCGCCAACCGCTCGGACGTTACGGGATTGATCCTCATGGTGAGCGAACCGGAAGAACGCGACGACTTGTTCGGTGCCGTCTTCCAGCCTGCGCTGGACGCCTTCGAGACGACCTGAGCGTCTTCAAGTCAGTTCGGGGAGTCCCGTCACCGCCGAGAGCACGTTGCCGGCACGAGCGGCCGCCGGGGCCGGCCGCATCCTCCCCGTCACGACCGACTGGAGCATGTCCCGGATCTCTGCGGCCGCGACGCCGTAACCGACGAGGGGTGGCACCGGTGAAGCCGCACCGGCCGCCGTCGCCAGGGAGCGATCGGGAAAGGGCCCGGCACCGGGAGTACGGGCCGGAAGCCACCCGGCGGTCATCCGCAGCAGGCCGGCCTCCATCATCGCGGCCAGCACCCGCACGACGAGGTCCGGACGTCTCGCCTGGCGAGGGATCACGGCAGCCCATCCGCCGACCGCGGCCGCGGGCAGCCCGCCGCGAGCCGGAGGCACGGGGAGGAAGGAGAAGCTATCCCCTCGCTCCTCGTCGCCCATCGGGTTCCCGTCGGCGCCGAGCGGCAGGTCGATGCTGCGCCCGAACGTCGCGATCGAACCGCCGCTGCCCAGCAGCCGCGCCCCGTCTTCGGATGTGAGTCCCGCGGCATCCGGTGACATGAGGCCCTCGTCCACGAGGGACCTGATCGACTCCAGTGCCGCGACGGTGGCGGCGCCCCGTAGAGCCACACCCCCGTCTTGGATGATGGTGCCGCCGTGTGCGCCGATGAGCGCAGACACCACCTCCACCACGGCAGTCTCCTCGCCCAGACCGGGCAGCACGATGGCTGAAGTGACGACGGGGTCGCCGTCCCGTGCCGAGCGGGCCGCATCCAGCAAACCGCCCCACGCGTCGGCGCCCTCAGGTCCGGTTCCGGCCAGAGCCTCCCTCCGCACCCACAGGCCTGCGAGGTGTTGTGCCACAGGAACGCCATAGCCACCGCACAGGGACGCAAGGGGGAAGTCGACCTCTAGTTCCTGGGGCACCCACGTCGCATCGAGTTCCTCGAGGGCGTACACCGTCCCCGATGCTGCGAGATCGGCGACGTGAGCCGCCGCAACGACCGCAACGTCGGGTGCCGAGCCCTCCACGACCCCTCGATTGAGACGGGCGCGAACTTCCGATGCGGGCGCCTGGGTGAGTTCTCCGAACGCGTCGAGCCCGGCAGCCCATCCGAAGCGGGGCGCGAGCAACGTCAACGTGTCTCTCCCGGAGGGGGAAGGGCGGTAATCCGGGTTCACGATGGTCCCCAGCCGCCTCCTCCGGAGCACGACGCCCTCTGCTGCCAGGTCGCTGAGGGCGCGCGTCACGGGCGTCCGGCTGATGCCGTACCGCTCGCAGATCTCGTGCTCGGTAGGCAGCTTCGCCCCGGGCGGATACACGCCACTGTCGATCTGGGCCAAGAGCAGATGCAGCAACTGGTAGTAGATGGGTACCGGCAATGCCGGGTCGATGTCACCCACATCCCGCCTTTATTGTCATCAGGGGACAACAATAACGACCGGGCGTCGCCCCTCAGCGCTCTATGGGCCAGATCCGCAGTTCCGTCCCGCTGCGCATCCTCGACTCCCGCAAGACACGAAGGTCACGAATAGGGAGATCGCTGGAGCGCTCATCACCACCGAGGCCGGCGGACATCGCATCGAGCAGGATCCGCACCGGGCCACCGAACCCGAAGTCGCCGACGACAACATTGCGACCGAAAGTGAGGTGGACGCCGATGGGACCGCTCCCGATGCGGAGCTTGGCGGCTTCTAGTTCCTCGCGGAGCGCACCCGCCTCGGCGCGGGTTGCCGAGGCCTCGAGTATCACCTCGATCGCCACCCTGGGCGGGAACGGAGCGGCGACGTCGCCGATCCGAACGCCGTTCTCGGGACCGTCCGTCTCCGCGACCCAGGCGGCTCGCACCTCGCCCCCCACTGCGTCGAGCACCGGCTTTGCGAGATCGTGCAGCCCGAAGCGATGGCCATATCGCTCGTAAGAGTCGATCACGAACTCCAGGTGCGGCTTTGCGAGCCGGATGCCGATGGCCCGCTTGATCGTCCAGGACCAGTAGTCCTCGCCGGAGTCCATGTAGGGAACCGGGTCCCCCGCGACGAAACCACCCACACGGTCACGACGCTCCCGCTTCCTGGAGCGGGTCCTCGTCTGCTCGATGCTCTGCCAGGTGAAATCGCCTTTGGTCATGACGCCTTCTGCCGTCCATCGACCGGTGGGCACCGTCGGGTCCTGGGCAACCAGTTCGGCGACGGTGCAGCCGATCTCCACTTGTGCCACCCGTCGGCAGGTTGTGCCCGCGATCAAGCCCCGGAAGCAGCGGGATCATCCGCCGGCACGTAGCCTGACAACGTGAACCCCTACGAGCGGCTCGTACGTCGCATCGGTCGGACACGGGCTTTCGCCTGGTTCGGCCGCCGGGTGCTCACTCCGCTCGACACGAGGCTCGCCGGACGCCGCTACTCGCTCACGACCTTCGGAACCGGGTTCCCGCTCTGTTATCTCACGACCACGGGGCGAAGAAGCGGGGCTCCGCGAACCGTGCCCCTGCTCTACGTCGAGCACGAGGACGGCATCGCCCTGGCGGCTACCAACTTCGGGGGGAAGCAGCATCCCGGATGGTCGTTCAATCTCGAAGCAGACCCGACAGCGCGGGTGGCCATCCGCGAGCAGGAGAGGGTGATGGCGGCGCGACGCGCCTCAGATGGAGAGATCGCACGGTTGTGGCCACGGTTCTGTGATATCTGGCCCGCCTACGACGCCTACCGCGACCGCACCACCAGGAACGTCAAGGTGTTCCTCCTCGACCCGAGACCGTAGGGGGTGGAGCCGGCGCCGCGCTGGAACCAGCAGGCGCGTCTCGGGGCTTCGATACACTTTCGTCGATGACGCCGCCGTCCCCCTCCGCAGACGCCCCCCCGGTTCCCTACGTG
>JBHHXA010000214.1:0-4183 GCA_046756805.1 Acidimicrobiia bacterium | reverse complement strand
GGGAGATACGAAGACCGCTCCATACGAAAGAGCGGGGCGCCTCCCAATCGGGAAAGCCTACTCGGGACTGGAGGGCTTTATCGAGGCGCCGGACGCGAACCCGCTCATGTGTCCAAAGAGCAGGTCCACCGAACTGGTCACCGACAGCCGAGCTTTACCATGCCGCCCCGTGCTGGAGCTACGCACTCTCACCAAACGCTTCGGAGACGTCGTCGCCCTCGACGGTTGTAGCTTCACCGTCGAGCGAGGCCAGGTCCTCGGTTTCGTCGGCCCGAACGGCGCAGGGAAGACGACGGCGATGCGATCGGTCTTCTCGCTCGTTCGGCCCGACGACGGTGCCGTGACGTGGGACGGGGCAGCGATCGGGGCCGCCACCCGGCTTCGGTTCGGCTACATGCCTGAGCAGCGCGGCCTGTACGCACGCATGCGGGTCGCCCAGCAGCTCGTCTACTTCGGCAAGCTTCACGGGATGAACGCGGCCGCGGCGCTCGCAGCCGCCGACCGGTGGCTCGAGCAGTTCGGGCTCTCCGACCGCAAACAGGATCGGCTCGAGGCCCTCTCGCACGGCAACCAGCAGCGCGTGCAGCTGGCGGCTGCCCTCATCCACGATCCGGTGTTGCTCGTGCTCGACGAGCCGTTCTCGGGCCTCGATCCGCTCGGGGTCACGGCTATGGCCGGAGTCCTGGCAGAGCAGGCCACTCGCGGCACCGCTGTGATGTTCTCCAGCCACCAGCTCGACCTCGTGGAGGATCTGTGCGAGGCCGTCGTCGTCATCGACCACGGCGCGGTGGTGCTGTCCGGCCCGGTGCGGACCCTGCGGGCCAGATCACCGCTGCGCTATCTCTCCGTAGAGACGGAGGGAGGAGGCACCGGCTGGGTCGACGACCTTCCCTCCGCCACGATCATCGAGCGCGATGGGGATCGCGTAGTGATGACGGTCCCTCACGACACGGACCTCGGGGTCGTGGTCAGGGCCGCGAGCGGTGACGGAGCCGTGCGTCAACTGAGCTTCGAACCGCCCAACCTGTCCCAGGTCTTCCGGGACGCGGTGGGCCGATGACCCCGCTGCGGATGATCCGCCTGGTGGCGATGAGGGACTTCCGGGAGCGGCTTCAGTCCCGGGCGTTCCAGATCTCTACGGCGTTCACCCTGCTGCTGGTGCTCGGTGCGGCCATCGTGCCCGCCTTCTTCTCAGACTCCGAAGGCCGGCCGCTCGAGATCGGCGCCGTCGGGCGCGTCCCGGCCGGACTCGGGCCGCTCGTCGCATCCTCCCTCACCGAGGAACGCACCGTCGAGGTCACGCCGGTCGAGGACGGGACGGTGGGCGAAGCGGAACTCGAAGCGGGTGAGATCGACGTGCTCTTCATCTCGGGCGTCGAGGTCGTCGTACGGGACCGTGGCGGCACGCTGGCATCGATCGTGGCGGCGAGCGCAGCAGCGCTCGAGATCGGGGATCGGGCAGAAGCGCTCGGCCTCACGGAAGCCGAAGTCTCAGAGCTGCTCGGGGCCGCAGCCTACGGGACACGCAGCCTCGAGCCTGACTCCGGCGAGCAGGAAGCGAATCGGGCCTTCGCCTTCGTCGGCGCCATCCTTCTGTTCATCTCGATCGTGACCTACGGGCAGTGGATACTCATAGGTGTCATCGAGGAGAAAACGAGCCGGGTTGTGGAGGTGGTGCTGGGTGCGGTGCGCCCCCACCACCTGCTGGCAGGGAAGGTCCTCGGCATCGGGCTCCTCGCCTTCGCACAACTCGTCACCACCGCGGGTCTGGGGCTCGTCGCCGTCACCGCAGCCGACACCCTGACCCTGCCCTCGGCCACCGGCACGGTCGTGGTGAGCGTCGGCCTGTGGTTCGTGCTCGGCTTCGCCTTCTACGCCACGGCCTACGCCGCCGCCGGCTCTCTCGTGTCCCGCCAGGAGGAAGCACAGAACGTTGCATTCCCGCTCACCATCTTGCTCACCGGTGCCTACATCGTCGCCGCCGCGTCCGTCGGCGGCTCCAACCCTGCGGTCCGCATCGCATCGCTGCTCCCTCCGTTCGCACCGATGACGATGCCTCTCCAGATGGCGGACGGCGAAGCCTCATTCGTGGAAGTCGTCGGATCCGTCGTGCTCATGATCGGCGCCACATACCTTCTGATCCGGGTCGCGGGTCGCATCTACCGCGGCGGACTGCTCCGGTCCGGCGGCAAGGTGCGCCTGAGGGACGCCTGGCGCAGCGCCGAGGTGTGAGAGCTCCGCTCATCTCGGTACACTCTCGGCGCGGATGCACCGCCGTCCCTGCGCTCGAGGCAGCACCCGACCGTCGTAGATAGGAGACCGCGCGATGGCGCGCACCTTCACATCCGAATCGGTGACCGAAGGCCACCCCGACAAGGTGGCCGATCAGATCTCTGATGCGGTCCTCGATGCGCATCTCGAGGTCGATCCCTGGAGCAGGGTCGCCTGCGAGACGATGGTGTCGTCGGAGATGGCGATCGTGTCGGGAGAGATCACCAGCGTCGCATCCGTGGACGTCGAGCGGGTGGCGCGAGAGACGATCCTCGCCATCGGGTACGACGACGAGGCGCTCGGGTTCGACGGCTCTTCCTGCCGGATTCTCGTCGGTCTGACGACCCAGTCTCCCGACATCGCTCTCGGTGTAGACGACTCCGAGGAGGTACGCAGCGGATCGGTTTCAGGGGAGGACAAGCTCGATCTCCAGGGCGCAGGCGACCAGGGCATGATGTTCGGCTACGCATCCGACGAAACCCCGGCGCTGATGCCCCTTCCGATCCATGTCGCACACCGCATGGCGGAGCGTCTCGCCGCGGTTCGCAAGGATGGGACGCTCCCCTACCTCCGTCCCGACGGCAAGACGCAGGTCAGCTTCCAGTATGACGACGATGGCCGGCCGGTCCGCCTCAGCACCGTGCTCGTCTCCACCCAGCACGAAGACGGGGTCGATCGCGACGCCACGATCCGCCCCGATCTACTTCGTCACGTCATCGAGCCATCGGTACCACCGCGATTCCGCGATGACCACTACGAGGTCTTCGTCAACCCCACGGGCCGGTTCGTCAACGGCGGGCCCGCCGCCGACACGGGACTCACCGGTCGCAAGATCATCGTCGACACCTACGGGGGCATGGCGAGGCATGGAGGCGGGGCCTTCTCCGGGAAGGATCCGTCCAAGGTGGACCGCTCTGCCGCCTATGCGACGCGATGGGTCGCCAAGAACGTCGTGGCTTCCGGCGCCGCAGCCCGGTGCGAAGTGCAGGTGGCGTACGCCATCGGGATGGCGCGCCCCGTCTCCCTGCACGTCGAGACCTTCCGCACCGAGCGCGTCGACCCGGCCAAGCTCGAATCGGCAATCCTCGAGGTGTTCGATCTGCGACCCGCGGCGATCCTCGGCGACCTCGACCTCCGGCGACCCATCTACCAGGCTACGTCCGCATACGGGCCTTTCGGCAGACAAGGTCAGATGGGGTTCACGTGGGAGCATGCGGACCGAACCCATGAACTCCAGTCGGCGCTTGGTCTCTGACGACCGGCGGTGACTGGAGATGACCGGCGAACTAGCCGCCGCCGCTGAGCGGGACCGGTTGGACCCGCTGAAGTCGTATCGCGACGAGTTCGTGGTGACCGACGACGAACTCATCTACCTCGACGGCAATTCGCTGGGGAGAATGCCGCGGACCACCCGCGCTGAGATCCGGCGGGTACTCGAGGAGGAATGGGCGGACGACCTCGTGACCGCCTGGGAGTACTGGGTGAACCTGCCCCGCGAGATCGGCGACACGCTGGCTCCCCTGGTCGGTGCCGTCGCAGGGGAGATCGTGCTGACGGACCAGACGTCGGTGAATCTGTTCAAGCTGGCGAGCGCGGCCGTGACGCCGGAGCGTCCTGACATCGTGACCGACGACGCCAACTTCCCATCCGACATCTACGTGCTGGAAGGGGTCGCGGAAGCCGCGGGAGGCCGCCTCAGGCTGATGAAGGTAGGAGACGTCGAAGGCGTGCAGCCTGCCGACGTCGCCGCCGTCATCGACGAGCGTGTCGGGCTGGTCAGCCACTCTCATGTGGGGTTTCGCTCCGGAGCCATCGCCGATATGGCTGCGATCACCGCAGTGGCCCACGATGCAGGCGCCCTTGCCCTGTGGGATCTCTCGCATTCGGTGGGTGCCATCCCCGTCGACCTCCA
>JBHHXA010000213.1:0-4230 GCA_046756805.1 Acidimicrobiia bacterium | reverse complement strand
GTGCGGTCGATCCTGCGGCGCCCGCCACGAAGGGTCGTCGCGACGGTGCCAGCCGATCGCCCTCCGGCCCTGGGCGACGCACTCCTCGATGCCATTCGACCCCACTGTCGGATATTCCTCCAGCTCCCCCTCCGGAACCCGCTCTCCGAGGTGGGGCGCGATATCCAGCTCGTCCCCAGCCTTGATCCAGTTCTTGCGCCGGAACTCGATCGCGTCCTCGCCGCGTTCCCTGGCGATGTCCTCCATGTGCGCCTCGAGCGCAAACTCGGCCTGGGGCGCCCCGTACCCCCGGTAGGCGCCGGCCACCGGGATGTTGGTGTAGACGACGTCGCAGTCGAACCGCTTGTGCGGAGAGTTGTACGAGGTGAGCCCGCGTAGCCCCGTGACCGTCTGCACCGTGAAGCCGTGCGTCCCGTAGGGCCCCGTGTTGCCGAGCACACGCATGTCCTGTGCCACCAGCGTCCCGTCGTCGTTCACACCGGTGCGATAGGTGATCGTCTGCGGATGCCTGGTCCGGGAAGAGACGAACTCCTCCTCCCGCGTCAACTCGTAGCGGACCGGGCGACGCGTGGCGATGGCGAGATGAGCGGCGATGTCTTCGATGAGCATCTCCTGTTTCGCACCGAAGCCGCCTCCGATGCGCGGCTTCATCACCCTGATGTCCTTGATCTCACGCTCCAGCAACGGCGCCACCATCCGTCTCGTGTGAAAGGGGACCTGGGTGGCGGTGCGGATGACGAGCCGCTCGTCGGAGTCGAGCCATGCGATCGAGATGTGGGGCTCGATGGGGCACGGCTGCACCTGGTGCACCTTGAACGTCTGCACGTACACGCGGTCGGCGGCGGCCAGCGCCGCCTCCACATCGCCCCGGCTCGCAGCGATGTGATGGACGATGTTGCGCTCCCGGTCGCGGATGTGGCTCGTATCGGGCTCGTCGTGGATGACCGGTGCACCGGGTGCGGAGGCGTCCCGCTCGTCGAACACCGGCGTCAGCACCTCGTAGGTGACGTCGATCAGCGCCACGGCCGCCTCTGCGATGGCGACTGATTCCGCCGCCACTGCCGCCACCCGGTCACCGACATGTCGCACCTTGTCGTCAAAGCTGACCTGGTCATGGGGATGCGGGTTGGGGTACGACTGCCCGCCGGATGCGTACTTGATCCGCGCCGTGTTCTTGTAGTGGAGGACGGCGTGCACGCCGGGCAAGGCTCTGGCTGCGGTGTCGTCGATATCGACGATCCGGGCGTGGGCGTGCGGACTGTGGAGGACCTTAGCGTAGAGCATCCCCCGCATCTCGATGTCGTCGGTGAATGCCGGGTTTCCCTTCGCCAGCTTGACGGCGTCGACCTTGACCTCGGGTTGGCCGACGACCGCAAAGCCCGGCACCTCCTGAGACGGCACCAGGCGCGGCACGGAGAGAGGAGCATCGGGAGGCGGGTCATCCGGTCCGACGATTGCCGGGTTCCTGCCATCGGTGAGCGGTGCGACGATCTCGGGTCGGAAGGGGGATGGCTGCTCGCCCCGCATCACCGCCGCCGCCCGCAGTACCGCGGCCACCGGCTTCACGTAGGCCGTCTCCCTGTCGAGGATCCCGGACAGCATGTCCCGGACCTCGTCTTCGGTGGGGTCGGGGTTGGCGTCGATTAGGGCCATCGCCCCGAGGACCATCGCCGGCGTCGAATACCCGGATTGCATCGCACCGGTCGCCGCGAACGCGGCCTGGATGGGGTGCAGCTCCGGTGAGGTGTTGAGCGCCTCGATGGTCGTCACGGCGCGGCCCCCCGCTTGTGCAGCGAGCATGACATCCGCGCTGACGAGGCGGCCGTCGACGAGCACCGCAGCGGCCCCGGTCTCGCCGGTGTCGGATCCGTAGCGCACGCTCATCATGCCTTCGCATCTCAACACGCTGCGAAGGCTGTCGTACGGTTCGCATTCGATCGTACGGTGGGCACCGTTCAACGTGAGGTCGACGGAGATCACGCCAGGGCCTCCACGACTCTCCGACCGAGCACGGTCGCGAGGTGTCTCCGATACTCGGAAGAGCCGCGGAAGTCGCCGGGAGGGTCGAGGCTCGCGAGATCATCCGGGTCCACGAGGACGACGGTGCGAGCCACGCCGGTCATCGCCACGGCCAGGGCCCCGGCGGTGCGTCTTCCTACCGCAGCCACGATGGGCGTGTCGGCAGGCGTGCGGCCAGTGGTCGCCATGGCTCCCTCGCCACCCGTCTCGAAACGAACCGATGTCACGATTGCTTCTCCAACGCCTCCGTCGAGCACGGTGCTGAGAGGAACCGTGTCGGTGCCGGAGCGACCCGCCAACTCGACCGAGGCTGCCGAGACGAGGAGTGCCGCCAGGAACATGCTGTCGGATCGGCCCGACGCGACGGCCCCACCGACCGTTGCCTGGTTGCGCAGCACGCTCGCCTCTTCCTTGCGGGCTCCGTCTCGCACGATCCTGGGGAGCCCGGTGGCCTCAACGATCGACTGGAGCGTGACCATTGAGCCGCAAGCGGCGTCGGCGCCGTCGTGGACGATGCCCGTCAGGTCGAGCGCCTGGAGATCGACCACCTCGACCGGGTCGCCACCCGGTGTGTTGAGGGCGGTCCCGCCTCCGAGCACGACGCGACCCGGCGTCTCGAGAAGCAGCAGCGCTGCCTCGAGCGTCTCCGGCCTGTGGTACGCAACGGCCCTGGGCAAAGGACCTCCTCTCGGGGCGGTCACCCTACCCCCGCGTCGTCGAGGTGACGGCGGGCGCCCACCGCCAGCGACGACGACCGCCGAGTAGGTTTGACACGCTGGCCCACAGAGCGGGAGGGACCCATGGACGTCGTCGTCGTCGGAGGCTCGTTCGGAGGTCTGACCACCGCGTACGAGTTGCGCAAGAGGCTCCCCGCATCGGAGTGCCGGATCACCGTGATCGCACGGGACCGTCGGTTCACGTTCATCCCCTCGTTGCCGTGGGTGACGATGGGCTACCGCACCCTGGAGCGCATCTCGTTCGATCTGGCACAGCCGCTGGCGCGCAAGGACATCGGCTTCGCCGAGGAGACGGTGGAACGGATCGAGGCCGCGGAGCGCAAGGTGATCACCGACAAGGGTGAGCACGGCTACGACTTCCTGGTCCTCGCCACGGGTCACCGCAGCGCAAACGAAGCCGTACCGGGATTGGGGCCCTTCGACGGGCCCGGGCACTCACTCATGTCGGCCGCAGAGGCCGTCGAGGCCGCAGAGGCCTTGCAGGGACTTCTCGAGGAACCAGGGCCCGTCGTCGTCGGGTGCGCACCGGGGGCGAGCTGCATAGGCCCCGCTTACGAGTTCATGTTCGAGCTGGATCACGATCTGAGACGACGCAAGCTGCGGCACCGCGTACCCATCGTCCTCGTGACGCCGGAGCCGCATCTCGGCCACTTCGGGATCGGCGGAGTCGGTAAAGCCAGACAGTTCCTCGAGGGCGAGCTGGAGGAGCGGGACATCAAGTACGTCACGTCCGCTGCGGTGGCACGGATCGAAGAGGACTCGGTCGCTCTCGCCGACGGCTCTCAGTTCCCGTCGGTGTACTCGATGATCATCCCGCCGCTCGCGGGCGTGTCGGCGATCACGGCCTCGCCGGGTCTCGGGAACCCGAAGGGGTTCGTCCCGGCCGACCAGCACTACCGGCACCCGGACTTCCCGGAGATCTTCACGGTCGGTGTCGCAGTGGCGATGGGACCCGTTGAGGAGACGCCGGTTCCGGTCAACATGCCCAAGACAGGGCACATGACCGAGCAGATGGCGACAATCGCGGCGAGAGCGATCGTCGCCGACGTCCGGGGAGGCACGGCCGAGGCGCGTCCGCTCTCCGCAGAGTGCATCCTCGACATGGGCGATCGGGCGGCGCACTTCAAGGCGGATCCGGTTCGCCCGCCGCGTAACCGGATGCCAAAGCTCAGCGACGGGCGGCGCTGGCTGTGGGCGAAGCGAGCGTTCGAGCGGTACTACCTGGCGCGGGCCCGGCGGGGGCGCACCGGCGCTGCCAGCTGGGGTTGGTAGCGCGGGTCAGCCGTCCACGGGAACGCGCGCCCCTCCCTTCACCCAGAGGGTGACGCCGGCAACGAGAGCCAGCCATGGGCCGATCCCGAACTCCTCCGAGAAGAGGTGCGCAAACGCCGATGCCATGTCGTAGGCGTCGTGGTCGAGGTCAAACCTGACGAGTTGCACCAGGAATACGACCGCCACGGCGACCGCCGCCACG
>JBHHXA010000212.1:0-4244 GCA_046756805.1 Acidimicrobiia bacterium | reverse complement strand
CCGGTCTCACGCACTTCCGCAACCTCGCCTCGACGGGTGCGGATCGCGCCACATTCGTGCCACCAACGACGGCAATCGGGAACTCCCTGCGATTCGCCCTCACCGCCACCCTCATCGCCGTTACCGTCGGCTTGCTCGCGGCCGCCGTCGTCTCGTATCGCCGCGGGGTCATGAGCCGCTGGTTCGACACGCTCCTCATGCTGCCGCTCGGCACCTCGGCGGTGACGATCGGCTTCGGGTTCCTCGTTGCTCTCGACGCTCCCATCGACCTTCGCACCTCCGTGGCGCTCATCCCCATCGCCCACGCCGTCGTCGCGGTGCCCTTCGTGGTGCGAACCACCGTGCCGGTCATGCGCAGCGTGCGGCACCGGCTGCGCGAGGCTGCAATGACGCTCGGTGCCGCTCCCCATACCGTGTGGCGGCTGGTCGATCTGCCCCTCGTCGCCAGAGCCGCCCTCGTCGGCGCAGGGTTTGCGTTCGCCGTGTCGTTGGGCGAGTTCGGAGCGACGTCCTTCATCACGCGTCCCGATCGACCGACTGTGCCGGTGGCGATCTTCCGGTTTCTCGGTCAGCCGGGAGCGCTCAACTTCGGCAGAGCGATGGCGATGAGCACGATCCTCATGGCGCTCACGGCCGCCGTGATCGTCGCCATCGACCGGCTGCGTGTCGGTCACGTGGGAGAGTTCTGATGCTCGAGTGCCGTGACGTCACCGTTGCCTTCGGCGATGTCACCGCCGTGGCGAACGCCGCCATCGAGCTGCCCGGCGGCAAGGTCGGCGCCCTCATCGGACCCTCGGGGTCCGGTAAGTCCACTCTGCTCAGGGTGATCGCAGGCCTGGAGACTCCGGACGCCGGTGTGGTGCGATGGGACGGAGACGACGTGACGCGGCGCCCTCCGCACCGCCGCGGCTTCGGGCTGATGTTCCAGGACTACGCCCTGTTTCCCCACCTCGACGTCGCCGCCAACGTTGCGTTCTCCCTGCGGGTCGGGGGCGTGGACCCGGCCGCGACGGAGAGCAGGGTCACCGAGTTGCTGGAACTCGTCGGGCTCCCGGGGTACGAGGACAGGACGATCGACGGGCTCTCAGGCGGCGAACAGCAACGGGTAGCCCTGGCGCGGACGCTGGCACCCGCACCGGATCTCCTCATGCTCGACGAACCGCTCGGTGCCCTCGATCGGTCGCTGCGCGAAGAGCTCCTGCCCGAGATGCGAGCCATCTTCCACAGATTGGGCACCACCGTTCTCTATGTCACGCACGATCACGACGAGGCCTTCGCCGTAGCCGACGTCGTATTCGTGATGCGGGACGGCGCAGTGATCGGCGCCGGGTCGCCACCTGAGCTCTGGCAGCACCCGCCCGATCTTGCGACCGCTCGCTTCCTCGGGTTCGAGCCCGTGCTCCCCGCCACCGTCGACGACGGGGTTCTCCACCTGCCGCTGGGCGCGATAGAGGTGTCGTACCCCCGGGGAAGCTATGCGGCCGCGCTGCGACCAGGCTCGCTCACGATCGCATCCGAAGGACCCATCACGGCATCTGTCGTCGACGCCAGATACACGACCGATGGGTACGTGGTCGCCGCGGAGGCCTCCGGGATCGCCGTTGCCGTCGCGTCGCCCGGACCGATCGAGCCCGGAACCGTCATCAGGCTCGCGCTAGACCCGACCGCCGTCGCGCTCTATCCGCCGGATTGAACCACGAGCTCCGAGGTGTAGACGACCGTGCCGAACTCGGCACCGAGCAGCACGGACGTCGCTCGTGACAGATCCCGGGCGCGGAACACGGTGCCGTCCGCGGCCTTCATGTCAAAGGTGTGGGTCGCATCCGGAACGAACAGCATTTCGTAGCCGAGGTCACCCGCCATGCGTGCGGTCGACTCGCAGCACAAGTTGGTCTGGATCCCGCACACGGCAACGGATGCGATCCCGTGCTCCTGGAGCCACGCATGAAGATCCGGCTCGCCGTAGAAGGCCGAGTGAACGGACTTCGTCACGAGGACGTCGGGGTCTCCGCTGAGGACGTCCTTGAGCCCGTTGCCCGGCGCGCCACCCCGCAGCGGAGAAGCCGGGTCACGCGAGTCGTGACGAACGTAGACCACGGGCCAGCCTTGGTCACGCCACGCTTCGAGCAATGCCGCGATGTTGTCCTCGCAACTTGGATTGTTGCGAGGACCCCAGTATTCGATGTCATCGAAACCCCTCTGCACGTCCACCACGACGAGAGCGGTCGCATCGGCCCAATCCGGCATGTCAACCCTTCTCCGCGACGTCTACCCATGTTGCATCGGCGACAGCGACGAGGTTCTTCAGCGGTACCGGGAACACGGTGGTGGGTGTGCCCGCGGCGGCCCAGACGATCTCGTTCCGCCGCAGCGACGGATCGGCGAACACCCTCGGCGATCTGGAGTGACCGACCGGTGGGGTACCCCCTGCGGCGTAACCCGTGAACTCCCTGACCTCGTCGAGGCCGGCTCTGCGCACCGGCGCCTCCAGACGCAGCGCCAAGCGCTCCTCGTCCACGCGGAGATCGCCCGACATCAGCACGAGCACCGGCTCTCCCCCCGATACGAAGACCAGGGACTTGACGATGGCCGACACTTCGCACCCGACGGCAGCGGCAGCCTTGGCCGCGGTCTTGGTGCCCTCGGGAAACACGATCGGCCGGGCATCGAGGCCCAGACCGGCCGCCGCTTCGAGAAAGCGGATCGTCGCCGGCGGAAGATCGGTCACCCTTCGAGGAGCCGGGGACCGAGCTTGGCGAACTCGTCCTGACCTGAGTAAGGGACGATGTACTCGTCCTCGGAGCGGATCTCCTCCAGATGAGCTGCCACGTCATCGACTGTGAGAGGCCCGTCGGAGTCGATGTGCTTGAGGTAACCGTCCGCGAGCGCAACGAACACCCGGCTCACCGATCCTCCACCCACCGACCAGACCTCACCGCTGAGTTCGCACTCCTCCGATGCGAGGTAGGCAACGGCCGGGGACACCGACTCAGGAGCGAACTTCTCGCCCAACGGTCCCAGAAGCTCCTCGGTCATCCTGGTCCATGCGATGGGGGCGATGGTGTTGACCTTGATGTCGTACTTGGCGCCCTCGAGCTTCAGCACGTTCATGAGCCCCACGAGGCCCAGCTTGGCTGCGCCGTAGTTCGCCTGGCCGAAGTTGCCGAACAGCCCGGAGCCGCTCGAGGTCATCACGATCCTGCCGTAGCCCTGTTCGCGCATGTGGGCAAAGGCCGGTTGGCTCACGTAGAACGCACCACGGAGATGCACGTCGAGCACCGCGTGGGCCTCCGCCGTCTCCAGGTTGAGAAACGATCTGTCCCTGAGGATGCCGGCGTTGTTGACGAGAACGTCGACCTTGCCGAATTCTTCGATGGCCTTCGCAACGATGGCACGGCCACCCTCGGGTGTGGCAACCGAAGAATGCTCCGCTACGGCGACACCGCCCGCGGCGTGAATCTCCGCGACCACCCCGTCCGCTGCCGAGGAGCTGGCCCCCTCTCCGTGCACCGACCCGCCGAGATCGTTTACGACGACGGCCGCCCCCAGCTGGGAGAGCAGCAACGCATGGGATCTGCCGACACCGCCACCGGCTCCCGTGACGATCGCAACGCGATCCTGAAAGTCCACCATGTCCCGAGTGCCTCCTGTCGATGCAGGCGAGCAAGATAGCCGTCGTCCGCCGCAGCCTCAGAATGGCGCGGCGCTACGATGACGGACGCATGGAGGCCAGGGACCCCCGGTCCAGGATCAGGCCGCTCCCGCCGAAGACGCACAGCGGTGCGCCGCCACCGGGGCCGCCGTCACCATTCGCATTGCGCCGCCTCGGCGTTGCGGTTGCCGTGGCCGCGGTGGTCGCGCTCATCGCGCTCTTCGGTGTCGTTTCCGCGCGCTCGGGGAACGATGCAGCTGCACCGGCGACGACCACCACCACGCGACCTCCTCCGATCGTTGCCGGTCCCGCATCGACGACGACCACCACAACGACGACCACGACCACCTTGCCTCCAACGCTCGCGGACATGGCCCCCGCCCTCACCGACGGTCTCACGCTCGTCGTGAGGGACCAATTGTCCGGCACCGTGCAGCGTTGGGCACCCGGCGACCGTGCCCCCCGTCCCGTACAGCTGACCTCACGACCGGATCGAGCCTCGTTCGATCCTTCGGGCACGTGGCTGCTCTACGAGACGTCCTCCGGGCCGGCGGCGGCGGTCCACGTAGGCGGACAGACCTCCGGTCAGCCG
>JBHHXA010000211.1:0-4382 GCA_046756805.1 Acidimicrobiia bacterium | reverse complement strand
TGAGCCATGCGTTCTGCTGGCGGAACGTGAAACCGAACGGCAGGGCGGTCCCGAACGCCGTCACCGGCGATTGACCCACGTAGTAGTACGAGGCGGTGTGACCGACTGGCACCGCTCCGTCCTGGACGGCGTTGAACACCTCGAGACCACCGACGATCTCACCGGCCGCCCTCGGCGTGATCTTGAACTTGCCACCGGTCATCGCGGACAGCGCGTTCCCGAACACTTCCGCCCCGCCGAAGATCGTGTCCAGAGCAAGAGGCCAGCTCGTAGCCATCTCCCACTCGATGTCCGGCAATCCGGCCTGCGTCAGCGCAACGGTGTCCGTGGCTCCCGTGGCTGCGGTCGTCGGCGCTGCGGTGTCGTCTGCCTCGTCGTCACCGCTCGTACAGGCCGCGAGACCGAGTGCCCCGACGCCGAGGGCGCCTTTGGCAAAGGTGCTGAGGAACTGTCTCCTCTCGACATCTATCGGCTGGTTCTCGACATAGGTTTCGATGTCGTCGACGGTCTGGATCTGCAGCTCCGGATCGAGCTTCATGGCACGTCCCTCCGTGTGTTCCTTCAGCACCGGCACGTCGGGCGGCCGGCGCCTGTCGACTCTACCGAGCCCGGATCGCGATCGCACTTGGTTTCCGGCGCACCGTGCGTAGCTCCCGGAGCCGGTGACATGTGCCACGGCGTGGCCGCTGCGCGGTGTGCCGTTCTCATGACGCGGCCGCTGAGGAGACGTACTCAGGTGGGGTTGGAGTCTGTCAGGTTGTTTCGAGGAAGCAGTCGTGTTCGACGTATCTGTCTGGACCCAGTCCTCGGAGGCTTACTGGTTGGCGACGTAGGCGGCGTCTTGGGCAGCGGCGCTCACGAGACCGGCTCGCCGCCGCCAGCCGTAGCCCACGTGCGGCTACGCATTCCTTGCCTTCTCCGTCGGGGACTCCATGTTGGGGAGGGATGTCGCCGGTGTTCACGTCACGTCGAAGACCGCAGGAAAGTGTGCAGCCTCGACCTGCGACGTGGCAGCCGTTCGACCGATCCTCACGAGTTCGTCGACGTTCTCGGCCCGGGTCATGTCGCGCAAAGAATCGAGATCTGCGTCCACATGGTCCACTCCTACGCTCGCCAGGCCCTCCGCATCGAGGATCACGTCATACCGCAGATACGAGAGCAGTGGCTGTTGCGTGATGAGGTCGCGTCGCAGGTCACCCATTTCGCTGTCGATGGTCCAGGGCGTGGGTGAGTCGGATATGGCCTGGAGCAGCAGCTGATTGAGCCAGCCGACATCCTCGATGAACAGACCCGGGACCTCCATTGCCCAATTCCAGAGCCTGTTGTTGAGCACCTTCTCGAGCGGCTGGTGATCCGACCAGAACCCGGTGCCGATCGAGACCATGAGCAAGTCGTCCTCACCCGTCTCCCAATGGAAGGGATAGCCCGAGAGCGTGGCGATGAGAAACAGGAGCAGAGCCGGGTTCTTGGCTGTGCTGACGCCTCCATCGATGAAAGCGCCGAGCTCGCCTCCACCCACGTCGACGGCCACCGGCTGAAACACGGCCGGCGCGGCGGTGCTGGCGCGCAGCGCGGCCGAGAGCTTGATCGATCGGTTCTCTGCGTAGTACTTGCCGTCGGGGTGGTTGAGCAGCGGCCATGTGCTGCGCGTATCGGCCCTCTTGGCGACGATGCACAGACCCGTCGTGATCCCCGGATCATCCATCGTCCTAGACCCGAAGTAGTCGTCGAGCTCCCTCTCGAGACCCGCCACGTCGAAGAGAGCGCGCATCTTCTTCGGCCCACGCCGCTTTCTTCCGAAGACGGCAGGGCCCATGGCACGGTAGAGATCGATCATGTCCTCGACGCGCAATCCGGAGGCGAGCCCGGCTGCGATGAGGGCACCTGTGCTCGTGCCGCCGATGAGGTCGAAATAGTCCCGCAATTCCAGGCCGGGGTCGCCGTGGCGCTCCCTTAGCTGCCGCTGGATCTCCTCGAGATATCCGAGAGTGATCGCCCCTCTCATACCTCCACCGTCCAGTGCCAGAATCCGCTTTGGTCCCTGGCTCTTGAGCCGCGCTTGCAAAGTCATTCCTCGGATGCTCCCTCTCCTAAGTGAGTGGGGTCGATCACGCTCACCCTGGAAGCGAGAACCTTGCCACGTGCGTGCATGTCGGCCGTGCCCCCGGGTCCTGCTCCCGGCTTACCGTCCCACAGCAGAATGAGGTTCCTCCCGGCAGCCGCGGTCCGCGCCCAGGACGCAAGCATCCACGTGTTCGTCCGTTCGAAAACGCTACGGCTCTCCGGGACCCGTCCGAGTTGATCTTCCAGCACCACGAGGTCGCATCGGTCGCTGGCCAGCACCGCATCGAAGCGCTCGACCCAGGATCGACCGGCGAAAGAAACCGACTTCTCGACAAAACGGTCGACGGCATACGGCAGGACGAGTTGCAGGTTCATGCCGCGCTCCAGGGCCGACGATGCGAACAGCAGGTCACCGCCGCACGCCCCACTCGACACCGCAAGACCGTCCTCGACGCCTGATGAGTCCAGTACATCCCGGATTGCTGCCGCAGCAGCTGCGATTCTCGCCGATGGAAAGCGCTGCTCAGCAGCGCCGGGCCGATCGACCATCAGCCCGCTGAATAGGTAGGACGAGGTGACAGCGCCCCCGCACATCGAAGCGATTCCTTCAGCCCAGGCAGCCGTGCCGGGGTCTGGAGCCTCGTCCACGAGCACCGCCACATCCGCGACGCGGGCCTCGCGACCGGCTCCGGCGAGACGATCAAGCCACCCCGGTCCATCCACGAAAAGGGAGGTTACCCCACGTCCTTCGACGACCCGCGGGGCAGCAGCCGGTACGATCCCGGTGTGCCTGACAACGACGGGAGCGGCGGCGTGGACCTGGGTGTCCCGGGGCTCGAAGACGCAGTGCTGATCGGGCGCGGCGGTTTTGCCGTGGTGTATCGCGCCTATCAGCCCGCATTCCGCAGAACGGTGGCCGTCAAGGTCGTGTCGATCTCGCAGATCGACGACCTGACGAAGGAACGCTTCGCCCGCGAATGCCAGGCGATGGGGTTGCTCTCCGAACACCCTTCGATCGTCACCGTCCTCGACGCCGGGTTCCTCGACGGGGCGCGGCCTTTCCTCGTCATGTCGTACATGCCCAATGGGTCGCTCGACGACCGGTTGCGCACCGAGGACGTCCTGCCCTGGCAAGAGGCGGCAAAGATCGGAGTCAAGCTCGCAGGAGCCCTGGACACGGCCCACCAGGCCGGGATCCTTCACCGGGACGTCAAGCCCGCCAACGTCCTCGTCTCCCAGTACGGGGAACCGCAGCTCGCCGATTTCGGTATCGCACGCGTCGCCGGTGGCCCTGAAACGACCTCCGGTGTGATCACCGCATCGCTGGCATTTGCACCACCCGAGGTGATGGAGGGTCAACGACCCACCGTGGCTAGCGATGTGTACTCGTTGGGGGCCACCGTGTATGCCCTCATGGGTGGCGCATCGCCCTTCCAGCGCTCTGGAGAGAGTGTGGGTGCCCTCATCAACCGCGTGCTCAACGAAGCCCCGCCCGACCTGCGAACCCGCGGTATCCCGGAGCCGGTGTGGCAGGTCGTGGAGCAGTCGTTGCGCAAGACCCCGGAGGACCGACAGCAGACGGCGGCAGACTTCGGCGCCGCATTGCGGGCGGCCGAGGAGTCGCTCGGCGTGCGCCCCAGCGAGCTGACGCTCTACGCGCCACCACCCGAGACGCTGGATCGCCCGTCACTCGACGAGGCCGAGATCGCGACGGAGCAGCTCGAAGGCGCCACCGAGGTGACAGAGCCGGCCGCTACACCTTCCGTTGCTCCGACCGAGGAGCCGCCGTCGGAACCCGACCCCGCCGACCGCACGCTCTCAGCTCCTCTCGATCGCACGGAGACGGTGGCCGCGCCCACCGCGCGGCGCGTGTCGCCCTGGCGATGGGCCGCGCTCGTTGCGGGCGTCATCCTCGTCGTCGCCGTGATCGCGGTACTGACCGGGAATGGGGATCCGTCCGCCACACCGACAACCCTCACGGCGCCCGCGGTCACCGAGGCGCCGGGGAGTGGGGACCCGCTGTACGCCGGCGGCGCCCCCTCGGGCCACGAGGAGGCGCGGGACAAACTCTGCCCCAACGGGATGACTTCCGACCGATCGGGCGAGAACCTCTCCAGGCTCGACTTGTCGAATCTCGATTTGAACTGCACGGACTTCCGGGGCGCCATCTTCGGCGCCACGGACCTCACCGGCAGCACGTTGTGGGGTGCGGACCTCACCGGTGCCGATCTGCGCACGGCCGTGATCAGGCCCGCCCAGTTCCAGGCCGCCGTGCTCGTCGACGCCGACCTGCGCAACGTCCGGCTCTCGGGGGGCGA
>JBHHXA010000210.1:0-4398 GCA_046756805.1 Acidimicrobiia bacterium | reverse complement strand
GCGTTCACGATGGCGAGCGATCTCCGTCTCGAAGCGGGTATCCGGTTCGACGTGGCTCGCCCCCTCGTTGCCGCCGTGGTCGCCAACGCCTTCGAGCTGGGCCCCAGGGCCGCGCTGACCGGGCCGGTGGCGCGGGGAGATGTCGCGACCGTGTCCGGCCAGATCGAAGCAGTGCGCACCGCAGCCCCGGAGTGGCTCCCGGCCTTCGTGGACGCCGTCGCCGAACTGGCGCGGGTGACAGGACGCAGGGCCGAGTTTGCCCCATTGGTCGGCCCCGTGTCCGACGTTGGGGAAGGCTGACCGATGGAGATCGTCACCACCTTCGCCGACGTTCGCGCCGCAGCCCGCGGTGGGGTCGGCCTCGTGCCCACGATGGGGTTTCTCCACGAGGGTCATCTGGCGCTCGCCGCAGCCGGTCGGCCCCTGTGCGACACCCTCGTGATGAGTCTGTTCGTCAACCCGCTCCAGTTCGGCCGGGGCGAGGATCTGGAGACCTACCCTCGCGATCTGCCGCGCGATGCCGCGCTCGCCGCCGACGCCGGCGTTGATGTCCTGTTTGCACCGGCCGTCGACGAGATGTACCCCGACTCGCCCGCCACGACTGTGACGGTCGCGGACCTCGCCGCCCCGATGGAAGGCCGGTTCCGGCCCGGTCACTTCGAGGGTGTGGCGATGGCCGTCGTCAAACTCTTCGCCGGCATCGAGCCGCGGCGGGCTTTCTTCGGCCGCAAGGACGCCCAGCAGCTCGCCCTCGTGACCCGGGTGGCGAGCGACCTGTCATTCCCGGTGGAAGTGGTGGGCGTCTCCACCGTGCGGGAGATGGATGGGCTCGCGCTTTCGTCGAGGAACACGTACCTCGATCCGTCATCGAGACGGGCCGCGTTATCGCTGAGCGGGGGTCTGTTTGCGGCTGCCGACGCGGCTGAGGCAGGAGAGGTGGGCGGCGCCGCGTTGGAACAGCTCGTCGCGGCGGAGCTGGCCGCCGCGGGCCTCGTCCCCGACTACGTCGAGCTCGTGGATCGAGCAGACGTGCAGCGGCTCGCAGAGCTGGACCGCCACGCGTTTCTCGCCGTGGCTGCCGCGGTCGGGCCCGCCCGCCTCATCGACAATGTGCACTTCGACGTCGCGGACGACGGGTCGGTGAGAGCCGACAGGGGTGTGCTCCTCGAGGCGCCCAGCGCCGTGGCCACGGACTCTGCTGCATGAGGCGATCCACGACGCCATCTGTGGAGGCATACCGATGCTGTTGACGCTCGACATCGGCAACACCCAGACCGCTGTCGGCTTGTTCGACGACGACGCGATGGTCGCCACCTGGCGGTTCACCACCCTCACCGAGCGGACGGACGACGAGCTCCGCCTGTGGTTGCGCGGGCTCCTCAACCTCGAGGGGTACGAGGTGACCGACGTCTCCGGCGTAGCAGTTGCCAGCGTCGTGCCTGCGATCACGGGCGCCGTCCGGCGGGTTGCGGGTCGGATCTCGAACGGCCCCGTAGTGGTGATCGAGCCCGGGGTGAGAACCGGCATGCAGATCCAGATCGACAACCCCCGGGAGGTGGGCGCCGATCGTGTCGTCAACGCTCTGGCGGGGCGGGAGCGGTACGGCGCACCCGTTGTCGTCGTCGACTTCGGCACCTCGACGAACTTCGACGTCGTCGGCCCCGAAGGTGAATACCTCGGCGGAGCGATCGCCCCCGGGCTCGCCATCGCCACGAACGCCCTGATCGCCGGTACCGCGGCGCTGCGCAACGTCGAGTTCCTGCCACCACCTTCGCCGATCGGGAAGGGGACGGTCGAGGCGATCCAGTCCGGGGCATTGTTCGGGCACGCGGGCCTCGTCGACGGCATCGTCGAGCGCATCTGCGCCGAGATCGGCGGCGAAGTGCATCGCGTGGCCACGGGCGGGCTTGCTTCTACCATCGTGCCCCACTGTCGGAGTGTCGATGTCATCGACGAGACGCTCACCCTCGACGGTCTGCGGATGATCTATGAGCGCAACACGGACGTGGCATGACCGAACCGCAATCGTTTGGCCCGGAAGACCAACCCGGGTCTGATGACGCCGCCATCGACGACGCCGGGGGCCTTGCCGACGATCCTCTGACGTCCTTGCGCCTCGCCAAGCACCAGACTGCGCTCGAGGCAGATGCCTATCCCTACTCCTTCCGCCGCACCGCGCTCGCGGCCGATCTCGCCGCGACGCACGCCTCCCTCGCACCGGGAGCTGAGGCCGACGTGACGGCCGTCGTGGCCGGGCGGATGGTCACCATGCGGGAGATGGGGAAGCTCGTATTCGCGGTCATCCGGGACGGATCCGGCACCATTCAGCTGTTCGTAGACCGGAGCGTCCTCGGCGACGAGGACTTCGAACGATTCGCCACGCTCGATGTCGGCGACTGGATCGGGGCGGAGGGCGACATCATGAAGACCAGGCGGGGCGAGCTGAGCGTGCGCACCCGCTCGTTCACGCTGCTGGCGAAGTCGCTTCGACCCCTGCCTGAGAAGTGGCACGGACTTCAGGATGTCGAGTTGCGGAGCCGGCGTCGCTACCTGGATCTGATGGCGAACGAGAACTCGCGCGAGATCGCCCTCGCCAGGGCGAACGTCGTTTCCGAGCTCCGCAGCCAGTTCCATCAGCGGGGGTACGTCGAGTTCGAGACGCCGGTACTCCTCTCGCAGGCGACGGGCGGCCTCGCTCGACCGTTCCGGACACACCACAACGCCCTCGATGTGGACATGTATCTCCGGATCGCGACCGAGCTCTACTTGAAGCGCCTCGTCGTAGGCGGGCTGGAGAAGGTCTTCGAGATCGGGCGCATCTTTCGCAACGAGGGCGTCGATGCGACCCACAACCCGGAATTCACCATGCTGGAGTCGTACGAGGCCTACGCCGACTACACGGACATCCTCGAGATGGTCGAGGAGATCTTTGCTGCCGTGGCGACCGCCGCCACCGGCGGATCCACGATCTCCTACGGGGGCCGCGATGTCGATCTGGCGCCGCCGTACCGCCGGGTGCGGATGGTCGATCTCGTTGCCGAAGCGGTAGGGGAGGCGCTCTCCTTCGACGAACCGCTCGACGACATGCGCGCCCTCGCGCGATCCCACGGCGTCGAGCCACTGGAGCATTGGGGTCACGGCAAGATCACCGAGGAGCTGTTCGATGCGCTCGTTGCCGACGACATCTGGGAGCCGACCTTCGTGCTCGATCATCCCGTCGAGGTGTCCCCGCTGGCGAGACGCCACCGCACCGATCCCCACCTCACGGAGCGGTGGGAGCTGTTCATCGCGGGCGCTGAGTACGGCAACGCCTTCTCGGAGCTCATCGACCCGCTCGACCAGCGACGGCGATTCGAGGCCCAGGCAGCGGCCAGGGAGGCAGGCGACGACGAGGCCCACCCGATCGACGAGGACTATCTCCTGGCCCTCGAGTACGGTCTGCCGCCAACCGGGGGGCTCGGACTCGGCGTCGACAGGCTCGTGATGCTGCTGACCGATCAGACGCATATCCGCGAGGTGATCCTCTTCCCCACGATGCGACCCGAGGCGTGAGATAGCGCGGCGTCACCAGTCCCGCACCCGCCGGTGGGAGGTGGGAGACATCGCAACCGAGGAGGTCAGCCGGGTTGCTGATATCGGGCTTCGCGCACCACGACGTCCGTCGGGCCTGCCGGGGGACCGGGTCGCGGGGCCATCGCCGCCCGTATCTGCACGACGAGTGGTGCGCTGCATACGGCGACGCCTGCGATACCGGCGGCGAAACCGGCCAGCCAGACGGCTCTGGCGACCGTCGATGCCGAGCTCAGCGCCTGCCAGTGGCTCAGGAGCCAGTTCCAGTCGTGGTGTCCGCCGATCAGCGGCAGGTGCTGGTACGGGGCGTCCGCGATGTACACCGAGGCGTCCTGGGCGGAGGACGCCGCCCAGGCCAGCATCACTCCGGTGGCCATGTGGTCGCGCTGCCGGAACCAGAAGTACGCGGCGATGCCGACCGGTACCAGCACCTGGGTGGTCGAGCCTGCGAGGAAGTGCGCCGTCGTTCCCAACGGAATGGCCAGCATGTGCCCCAGCTCGTGGAAGCCGAGGTCCGCGGCGGAAAGCAACGGGACCCGGCGTCCGAGCACGAAAGGGAACCACAGAAGGACGCCGATCCCGGCGAGACCGGCGAGACAACGGCCGGTCGCGCGCCAATTCCAATCCATGCCATCGACATCGGCGTCTACGTTGCGGCGCTTGATCCCGAGCGGATATCCCCATCCCGGCTCCGTGGAGTTCTTCGCAACGACGCGTCAGAGTGCGCCGAGGAGGCTGGCGACTGCGGCCACGGCCAGTGCTGTCGTCGACAGACCGGGAGCCCACGTCGTGGCCCTGCCGATCCCTCCAGGCCAGAGCGATGTCTCG